>CAZWXC010000176.1:0-5848 GCA_964637935.1 uncultured Flavobacteriales bacterium
TTACCAACTACCAGAAAAATTTCGACTAGATTTAACGGAGTCAAGATTGATTAGATCATGACCAATCACGAGTTTAAATGGTTCTTAACGCCAGTTTTACGGGCTATCTATTGTTCGAAATCAAAACAACAACGTTCATAAGATCTAAAAGGAAAAGGATCGAAAAAATTTGATTCACTTCATACTTTCTTTTTTTACAATAGCAACTCTAACGCCTAAGTGAAAAGTAGGTAAAGCCCAATACCTGATCCAATTATAATTTGTGTTATAATCTCTTCTGCCCACATTCCATTCATATGTTTTTACGCCTTTAACTCCGCAGCCAATAAAGAATTGAAAGCGATCTTGTGGGTTTAAAATCCAATTGGCTTTTATGGTAAGTTTATGATCGTCACGTGTATATGAGTCTTCATATCCGCCATCAAAAAAGCCAAAATATACGTCAGTTCCTTTCTCAATTCTGTTAAATCTGTATTGACTACTTAGTAGAAAGTCAACCGTTTTTAAATGAAAAATAAACCCCGTTTCAATAGACGGTCCTTGCGAAGCCATGGTGGGTAATATGCCCAAATGGAGGGCGGTATACCTCGTGTATTCTCTCATATATCTGAATTCGTAGCCTAACTCTACAAATGCCGAAATTTTTTGTGTGAGCGCAGATTGGTAGAAAACATTTATATGTTTTATAGTTGGTTTTATGCCAATGATGTTGTATCGAGTAACACCATCTCGCTCAATTTGTGCATTACAGAAGAGAGACAAAAACATGCAGCCAATAATCCCGAAAATGATCCTCCGCAATGACTTGATATTCATGGTTTTGAAAATAGACTTCGTTTCAAAAGTAGATAAAGCTTCAAGATTTTCTTACTTCGTATTCTTCGCGCAATCTTTCCGCCTTTGCGGTAAAACGAACTCCGCTTAAGCGGAACTAATTCGTGTGAGTTCGTGCATCGCGATGCTTCGTGACGTTGTTAAATAAATCCGTCTGTCATTCCCATTAGATCTGTGAACATCTGTGTGATCTGTGGCTCAGAAGCCATCAGATTTCAGATATCAGCCGATAGAAAAATTCACCTACTTGCGACTTCGGCTCCGCTCAGTCTCCAGATATAATCTTTCTGAAAAAATCTTGGCGTCCTTTGCGCAATCTTTCCGCCTTTGCGGTAAAACCAATTCCGCTGTAGCGGAACTAATTCGTGGAAATTAGTGTATCACGATGCTTCGTGACGTGGCAAAAACCTTGGCGTGCTTTGCGCAATCTTCGCGCTTTTGCGGTAAAACTCTAAACTTGCACCATGAAATTTGAACGACTACTTATTGAGGCTTCTTTGAAAGCTGGCGAAGAAATTTTGAAGATTTATGCACAAGATTTTGATGTGGAAACCAAGTCTGACGAGAGTCCGCTTACACAAGCAGATAAGAACGCCCACTTAGCAATCGTTTCGTTTTTAGAGCAAACGGGTTTGCCCATCTTAAGTGAAGAAGGCAAACACATGGATTTTTCTGAACGCAAAAGCTGGAATCAATTCTGGCTGGTAGATCCGCTTGATGGAACCAAAGAATTTGTAAAGAAAAACGGTGAGTTCACGGTAAACATAGCCTTGATTGAAAACGGATTGCCTGTTTATGGAATTATCTACGCACCTGTTTTGAAAAAGCTTTTTGTGGGAAATGTAGGCACCGAAGCTTGGGTGGCGAATGATGTTGAGCCAACTACTCCAATCGAGCAAATATTAGCCAACAAAACGGCTATTCCCGTTTCAAAACCAGAGCAGCCTTACATCGTAGTGGCAAGCCGCAGTCATTTTAGTGATGAGACAAAGGTGTTTGTAGAGGAACTTAAACAGACCAAAGGCGAAGTAGATTTTGCTTCGATGGGTTCTAGTTTGAAAATTTGTTTAGTTGCCGAAGGCAAGGCAGATATTTATCCTCGTTTTGGGCCAACCATGGAGTGGGACACAGCAGCTGGCCATGCCATCGCAAAAGCTGCGGGCAAAATGGTAACCGATCACACCACTGGTGAAGAAATGCGCTACAACAAAGAGAACCTCCTGAACAATTGGTTTATTGTTGAGTAAATATTTCTTAGTAATAAAACCTTACTAAACTTTTCTTACTAAGATTTATTTACCTTCGTCATCATGAATGATGATAAGGACAACCTGTTTCCAGTACTGAATTATTATGGTCCTGATTTTTTTTGCGACCGACAAAATGAGACTGCGCAATTATCAAGTGCACTTAAAAATGGCCGAAACACTGTGGTTTTGGCACCGCGTAGGTTTGGGAAAACAGGATTGATTAAACATGTTTTTCATAAACTGAAGTCGGAAGACAAAGACTGTATTACCGTCTTCGTTGATATTTATTCAGCAAAAAGCATGGCCGATTTTAACAGCATTTTTTTGAATGCTGTAACTGAAGCAATCGCTCCGAGCAAAGGCGTTTTAGAAACCATATCAATGTTCTTTAAAACGCTAAGGCCAAACGTGAGTTTCGATCCTTTTACAGGAATGCCAAATGTTAGCCTAACCCATGAATCTTCTCAAAAAACGGAAAGTGATTTGGGTGAAATATTAAGGACTTTGGATTCGATTGGTAAAAAGGTTTTTGTTGCTATTGATGAATTTCAACAAATAGAAGAGTTTCCAGAAAATGCGGATGCCATCTTAAGAACACATGTTCAAAGTTGTAAAAACATAAGTTTCATTTTCAGCGGAAGTCAAAAACATTTGTTGTTCCCAATTTTTTCTGATGGGAAAAGACCATTCTACGCAAGTACTGATTTTCTGAATCTTCAAAAAATAGATCGGGATATTTATATTCAATTTATTGTTGCGCAGTTTTCTAAGAAACAAAAACAGATTGCCGTTGAGCAAGCCCAGTTTATCGTTGATTGGTGCCGAGTGCACACCTATTATGTGCAAGTTATTTGCAATAAATTAGATGCTTTGAATGAAAAAGAGTTGGATCATCAACTTATAGTAGATGTAATGACCGACACCATAAGAGAACAAGACGCAGTAATGTCAAGCATCAAAGCTATGCTGCCAGTAAATCAATGGCAACTCTTTGAAGCCATTTGCTTAGAAGATGAGATCAGCAGCTACACTTCCCGCGATTTTATCCAAAAGCATCGTTTGGCTTCTTCAGCGGCAATTGTCAATTCGCTTAAAGCGCTGGAGCAAAAAGAAATGATTTATTTATCCGGAGTAAATCCTGAGACCAATAAAGGTATCTACGAGGCATACAATGTGTTTTTTGGCAAATGGGTGAAACACCGCAAAGCAATTTCGTTCAGTTAGTCTAAATAATTTTTCCATCCTTCATTCGGATGATTTTCTCAGCACGTTCGCCTACTTCTTCTTCGTGGGTTACCATAATAATGGTGTTTCCAGCTCGATGCAATTCATCAAAAAGATCAAGGATTTCTAGCGTAGTTGTGCTGTCTAGGTTTCCCGTTGGTTCGTCAGCAAGCAAAATGGCTGGGTTGTTTACCAAAGCGCGCGCTATGGCTACACGCTGACGCTGACCGCCAGACAATTCATTCGGTTTGTGGTGCATTCTATCGCCAAGCCCTACTTTTTCTAATACAGCTGTTGCGCGTTGGGTGCGCTCAGTTTTGTCTTTGCCGGCATATATCAATGGCAACGCAACATTGTCAAGCGCAGTGTATTTTGGCAATAAGTTGAAGGTTTGAAAAATGAAACCTATTTTCTCGTTTCTGATGTCTGCAAGTTCTTCGTCATTGGCATGACTCACGTTTTTGCCATCGAGCAAATAAGTGCCAACGGTTGGCACATCTAAGCAACCAAGAATATTCATCAAGGTAGATTTTCCCGAACCAGACGCGCCCATAAGTGCGATAAATTCTCCTTGCTTGATATCGAAGGTTAAGCCTTTCAACACTTCAACACTGAAATTTCCTGTGTGGTAAGTCTTGCCAATATTTTCCAATGCTAATAAAGTTTTACTCATTTTACTGCGATTGGAGTGTTTGACTTAAAGTCGAAATGGGTCAACTTTCGTATTTCATAATAGGCGGTCCAATAATCTCGCAAAGCATTGATGTAATCCATGCGCGCAGTGGTTTTTCGGGTAACCGCTTGGTTCAGTTCAAGCAAATCTATTTTGCCAATCATAAAGCGTTGGCGCGTTACTAAGTAGCCTTTGTTGGCCACTTCATCTGCTTTTCTGGCAATAGCCACTTGCGTTTGCAACACCGTGAAATTACTGATGCGCTCAAAAATCATTTGCTCTAAAGCTTGCTGCTGCAACTGAAGATCATAGGCCACAATTTCTTGATTTATTTTGGCGCGTTGTGTTTGTTTTTGGTTGTAACCAAATTGGTAAATGGGCACATCTAAATCCAGCACCACCAATTGTCGGTCTTGTTGGTTTGCAAGTGCTGCATTTACGTCAGCGCCACTATTTGTTAAACCATAAGTAGCAAACAAATTCACCGTTGGGCTATTGTTTGATCGAGCTCGAGCAACTTCGCGCTCAGCGGCAATCAATTGCATTTCGTAGCTATCATAAGTGCTCATGCTCTCTTGCGCCAACAAAATCGCCTTGTCAATAGGGATGTTGATTTCTTCCAAATTAGTGTCTAGCGTAGGCGATCTGTCAAGCAATTGATCCACCATAAACTGCTCTAAGCGCATTTTACTCAACGTGAGTTGCAGATCGGTTTGCTTTACTTGAATGTTTGAGTTCAACGAGTTTAACTCAGCTTGAAGCAAATCGTTTTCCGCAATTTTCCCCATTTCATATCGCCCTTTCGAAATCTGGTAAATAGTGTCGTTATGGTTTCTGAAATTTTTTGCTAGCTCAAATTGCGCTTCCGCGGAAAGCCAGTTGTAATACAATTGAACCGCTCTAATGGCTACATCTTCTTTGTTCTCTATCGTTTGTTTTTGAGTGATTTTGAATTGAAGCGGAGAGATTTTTCGCGCCCAGCGGAAATTATTAAACCCAAAAATGGGTTGTGAAAAACCGAATGAAACAGGATTAGCTAAGTAAGAGGTGCTTGGGTTTTCACCAAAAATGTCGATCCGCTGCATTTGAGAGTTGAAATAGATGTTTCCGCCTGTCCAAATCAGTGGCTGATTTACGCTTAAACCAAGCGTTGAATACATTTGGCTTCGTTGCACAAAGTTGTCGGTTCCGTCAGGCAGTGTAATTCTGTCAAGCGATCGGTTGAGGTTTGGAACCGTTGCGTTCATGCTCAAACTTGGCATCATGCTCGTTCTGAAAATGTCATAATCGAGTTGACCAATGCTCACCTGGCGGAGATTGATTTTACTCTGAATGCTCTGATTCAGGGCTTTTTCAATCACCTGATTGAGCGTAAGTTCATCTTGAGAAAATCCGCTTAGCGCAAAAAGCAGAGCCGATAAGAATAGTGCGGTTTTTTTACTCATATCTTAAAGAGGTAACTGGGTCTTTGTCACTGGCATTTTTTGCTGGGAAATAGCCAAAACCGACACCAACCAAGGCTGATACGGTAAAAGAAAAGAACACGGATGATGGTGAAATAATGGTTTGAATATCAAAAATGCTTTCGATAGAGTAAGCGATTAAAAAACCGAGTGCAACGCCCAGTAAACCACCGCCAATACTGATGATTAAGGCTTCGAACATGAATTGCATTCTGATGTCTTTTTTCTTTGCGCCAATGGCCATACGTACGCCAATTTCTCTAATGCGCTCAAGCACCGAAGCCAGCATAATGTTCATGATGCCAATGCCACCAATGAGCAAGGAAATACCAGCAATTGCGCCAAGCACCAAGTTGAATATCTTTTTGGTGTTTTGTTGCTGCTTGAGCAACAGTTCGGGCACT
>CAZWXC010000177.1:0-5823 GCA_964637935.1 uncultured Flavobacteriales bacterium
ACTTGGGGTAAAATGGCAATTGATGCCAAAGTGGTTACAACAGATGATGAACCAATAAGCCTTTCACAGTCTGTACGAAGGTTCCTTTTACCATGGGGCTTACAGCGACTTTTAGGAATTATTTCTGTTGTAATTGTTTACTTTATTTTAGACAAACAAACCGACTTATACGGTCAAATTATAATACCAGAGAAAAGTCTGACAAATTTCAACTCAATTTATGCAACGGCATTATCACCACTTTTTTCAGTCTTAGCTTCACTTATTATGCTTGTTTTCGGTCTTTCTATTGCATTTGATAAGGAAAAGCGTGGCTTGCATGATAAAATAGCAGGCACAATGGTGGTTTATAAAACTTAAATAGCCTCTTATGCTTACCATTGGTTCAAGCACTAAAAAACGATCGTTAATCCATCAATCCTGCTAAAGTAACTTCAAGCATTTGCTTTGAAAGGGCTTTGTTGTATTCACCATTTTCTTCAGTAAGTAAATAGTTGATCAGCGCATTTTGATTTGAATTGATAATTCGGCTCATTAAACTTTGTGGCAGATTTGTGTTGTTATTACCAAGTTCAATGTATGCTTCGGCAATCATGTTTTGAATTTTGTTATCATGACTTTCGGCATAAGCCAAGCCATAAGCCGAAGCTTCAAATAGTTGAATGAATCGGTATTGAATGGGATTTGCCAAACCCCATTTTACACCTTGTTTCCAAATAGACTTTAAGATTTTGATTGACGGATCAGATTCCGTTACTTTTTCAAGAATAAAAGCGGTTAATTCTGACTTGCTTTCTGCATAAACGGTGTTGATCAAATCGTCTTTGCTGGCGAAATACGTGAACAACGTGCCGGTAGCAACACCAGCTACTTTGCTGACTCTGGCGGTGGATGTTTGCTGAAAACCTTCTTCTACAAAAAGGCGCATGGCAGTGTCTTTGAGGGCTTGTCTTCTATCCATTGGGTAAAAATTATCTGACTAAAAAGTCAGGCCAAGGTATATAAAGACAAGGGTTTAACAAAATCAATATTCAAGGGTGATTTTTCGTAAGATTGGGCCTAGTTTATTACTAATCAATCGTAGCAATGCACTTTAGCTCAATGGCTATTGGTGTTGGTAGCGAGTTTATTTCTACTGTAGTGCGGCATGGCTGATTGTCTTTAAAATATTCTGCATAAACTCGATTGTAGGTTTTGAAATCGCGCTTCATGTGCACTAGAAAAACGGTTACATCAACCAATTTATCCCAGCTAGAACCAGAAGCTTCGAGTACAGCGCGCACATTGTCAAATACCGAACGGCATTGTGCTTCAAAATCAAACTCTTCGAAATTGCCGTTGTGGTCAAGTTTTAAACCTGGAACACCGCTATCGTTGGCGTCAGAACCTGCAGTGCGCGGACCCACGCCCGATAAAAACAACAAGTTGCCCACTTTGCGCGCGTGTGGGTAAGATCCTACGGGTTTCGGTGCGTTTGCTGCGTTTATTCTATCGCTCATTTTTTTCTTTTTGTCTGATTTCTCGGCAAAGAAAACAGAATTTGTGGCAAAAGGTTACAAATTGCTCACATCAAAAATACCTTCATCCGTTACGGCAAAAATGCGGTCGTTCTTCTTGTTTTTTCTAATGGCCAATCCAGTGAGTTCGCCAAAAGCAGGCATGCACAAATGCTGTTTGCTCAAGTGATAACAAGCTACCGAAAAACTTTGTCTTGCCTTTCCTCGCAAGCGAATACCAGGATGAATATGCCCGTGAACATTAGTGAAACCTTCGGGCACGGTTTCCATAGGTTCGTGTGTCAGCAGAAACTTACCAATGGATAAAAACGGCATCAATTCTAGGTTAGCATCTGCGTAAAATCTTGGGTCGAGCACATCGTGGTTTCCTTCTATGAGAAGCCATCTACAGTGGAATTCTGGGTTTTTTAGAAATTCAGAAACAAGGCGCCATTCAGCATTTATATCGCTGTGAAAAAAGTCGCCTAAAAAGGCTACTTGCACAGGATTGTACTGTAAAATCAGGTTTTTTAATCGATTAAAGTTCGCTTCAATGGCGGCCGATGGAAGTGCTATTCCTGCTTTTCTGAAATGGTTTACTTTACCAAAATGAACATCGCTAATGACTAGTGTGTCATGTATCATTAACCCGCGATGCTTATGGGCAATGATGGTTTGATCTTGGATTATTAATGGTATTTCGTCTGCTAGGTTCAAAGTGATGCAAAGAAAGCACGAGAAAGCATTTGAAGCGCGTTTTTGATCGTTACTTTCGCCCACGAAAATTAAAAACATGAAGTCGTTATTTATTTGGACATCGAGGCTAGAAGGCGTGAGTTATTTGGTTTTGCTATTGATAGCCATGCCAATGAAATATTTGCTCGATATGCCACTTGCTGTAAAGTATGTAGGCTGGGCACACGGCCTTTTGTTTGTCCTTTATATTGGCTTTTTACTGGTTTTAGGCTTGATGGAAAAATGGTCAATCAAGAAACTCTTTTTCGGTTTTATCGCCTCTTTGCTGCCGTTTGGGCCCTTTGTGTTTGAGAAGAGGATTTTAGATTAGTGCAAATAAGCACCATTAGCTGTTAGAAGTTGGACATCTAAGGTGCCTAGTGCTCTAAAATCATAGTCGTGAGTGACCATGATGCAACTCTGCTTTTGACAGAATCTTGCAAAATATATATCATTAAAATCAGCTTTATCACAATCAGCAACAATTGCCTTCATATCTTCCGAATTAAACAACCCAGTTTGAAGAGTCGTTTGTTTCATGATTTGAGCCGTAAAAGTTTTAGCTTTTCCAAGCGTATTTAACCCCTCTTCAGAATCACGATATTCTTTGAAATTAATGTAGTTTGGTTTAATGGATTGACAATATCTCTTATACTCTTTTTGAACTATTACATTGATTAATTCTGACATCTGAATCAGATTCGTAAGAATTAGACTGTCCCTTCGCAAGACTAGGTCATTGAACTTAGAATACTTGGTTATCCATCGATTAGCAGATTGATTATCTTGAGGATAAAGCAGATAAAGCCAAACATTTGAATCAAAAAAGAACTTTTGATTTCTCGTAACATCGAATGAGTCAATCGAATCAATCTTCATTGACCACATCAATTCTATCCAAATCAGTTGGATAATTTTTGCCAAAACGCTCTTTTGCTCTCTCAATTACTAATTTTAGTAAAGGCAGTTCGTCTTGCGAAAGGTTTTTAATGTCGAGTAATTCTCGAATAGTTTCAGTAGAAAACTTTGAGTATAGTTTTCCAATACTCGAGTTGAGGAAGGCCGTAATAGTGAGGTCTATCCCTTCAAAGTCCAGTGTTACAGGCTCTTTATTTTCAAATGATGCTACTACTTGGTTAAATACCAGATCTCCATCCACAGCGGAAATCGCTCGGTGACTATTGGTAATATCTTTTATTTTAATGTTTTGCATGTTTTTAGAGAATACTTTTTACATCAATTTCTTCTGTAGTGTAGTATTCTTTGTTGTCGAATAAGTTGAATTCAATATTAACGATACTTCCGCTAAATGATGTAATACAACTCTGCGAAGATATGTTACCTTTTTTTTCTTCCCAATAGCCATCTGCGCTGCGAATTTGAAGTTTGCCTTCATTCATCTTTAAAAAATCGCGAATCAAGTCTAGTCCAAGCCCGCCAGTTTCATTTTTAGGCTTAGTAGTGTTACCTGTTTCAACTGCCCACTCAATTGCCTCACAACCTGAGTAATCTTTAAATCTTGGATCATGTTGAGAAACATTGTCCTTAAAACTGCGCCCAAGTTCAACCATGGTTAAGGCCATCTTTCCTTTGCCGGGATAGTATTGCCCGCACACAAAAATGCGGTCGGCTTTACTATGCATTACGGAGTTTTGATATATCTCAAAAATGCTTCGATAGACTTTCTTTTTGGCCAGTGCAGTCATTCTTGGAACGCGTTTTGAATTTAGGACATATTCATAGATATAGGCCTCGACTTCGTCTTCATTTTTCATGTCAAAACTCCGAAACAGGATGCCTGTACTTCGCCTCTTAGGGCGTGGTGAGTTTAATACCAAAGTCATAAACCCGTTATTGGTTATTGTGTTTTTTATATAACCATCTTTTGGAAGATTGATGATTTCAAAACTATTACCAGATTCCTTTCCATAATGAATAATGCAGCCGAGCACCGCACACAGATTTGCTTCTATCCAAACTACATTTTTAAAATCTAAAATAAAGGTTTGCCTTCTCGCGGTTTGCTTTAACAGCGATGCGAAAAACTCAAATCCATCAGGATCTGTTTTTATGCTCGAAGGCATAACCACCGTTTCGGTTTTTTCAAAAAACCTGCTAAGTGCCATTGTCTTTAATAAATTTCAAAGCTGTTTCTTCATCCTGCTCAATAGCAATTTCTACCCCTTGTTTGGCTACCTCTAATAAGTGCTCACTTTGTTTTTTGAGGGTGAAGCTTTTTTCGACTAAATCGGCTATTTTCTGTTGTTTGTCTTGGTCGATAATTGGAATAAGAAAATTATCAATGTCTTTAGGGTAAAGCTCAGCTTGAGCACTTCCTGCACTAAGTTTTTCTGTTTGAAGTCTTCCAATTAATGAGTTTATTACAAATCCGATGTATTGTGGATTATAACCTGCGTTCAGTCTTAGGATATTAACATGATTACTAGCAAGTGCTTTTTTATCAATACAATAGACTTGTGTCCTTCCAATATTTGCACCTGTTGTGTATGTCAGGATATCGTTTTTGAAAACTCTTGCTCTTTCTTGCTCATCCCAATATGTAGAACTCGTCTTTTCAAAGTTGTCATAGTCTAGCGTTTGCTCAAGGATGTGTTTGCTATTGATAATGTCTAAATCTCCATCTTGGACATATTTAGGTTGTAAACCTCTGAAGTTGTCAGTTCTAATGTCTTTGATAGATACAAATGAATTTGACATTATTTGTTCCTCTAATTCATCATACTTCACCTGATAGTACTCTGCATCTAAACGCCCTGAGCTACCAAAAGACTCTGAGAAATTTTTGACATTTACAGGTTCTTGACTTGGTTGGAAGTTTTCTAAACCTAATTCATTCAGGAGGTAGTTTTCTGCGCTTGTGTATTTTGAAAACGAATTTTTACGAGTATTTTCAGATTCAGAAATTAAACCCTCAACTAAACTCTCAAACTCTAAACCAAATTCAGGTATCATTAAATCCTTTATTAAGGACATATTTATATTAGGTTGACCTGTGATGGTTTTAAACCTGTTAATTTGATTCTGGCCATGCTCTGAATTTAAAAAGGTAGAAACCATAAATGGGTTAACATTCTTTTCTAAACTTATTTTGGCTATTGCTTGATTTGAACTACAAACTGATGATCGATTATAAACCGCTACTCTACCAAGGTACTCACCGGCCATTGTTATCAAGACTTGATTTTTTTTGCAATGAGATTTGTGTAGCATTTTATGACTTTCATCATCTACAAACTTTCTAATATTCCAGTCTATATAATTATGCCTTACGTTTTCGGTCATTAAAAACGGAATGCCATGCTCTTGAAAATTGATGTAAGAACAAAGTGAATACGCACCAAAGTTTTGAACGGAAGTTGATAATTGCGCAATTTTACTTGGTTTTTTACGCCTTATCAGTTCATCAGACTTCAAGTAATCCTTTCTATAAGTGTTTGCGTCAATTCGGAAATCAATTATTGACCGACACTCGGAAAGAAAAATCTCAACAGCTTCAAGCCCTTCCAACAATTCCCGATATCGGGATTCATTAAAAGGGCTACCTACTTTCCCACAAAAGACAGCTTCTCTT
>CAZWXC010000178.1:0-5800 GCA_964637935.1 uncultured Flavobacteriales bacterium
GATTATTGTTCATGGTTTTGAGCATTTTCTTGGTAACCAAGTTACCCTTTGACAACCCAAGAAAAACATCAGCGCCTTTAAGCGCATCATCTACCGTAACACAATCAGTATCAACAGCAAATTGTTGTTTTGAAGCATCAAGATCTTTTCTTTTAGTAGAAATCACGCCTTTACTGTCAAGCATCATGATGTTCTCCGTTTTCACGCCAAGTGCACAATAAAGCTTTACACATGAAATGGCTGCCGCTCCTGCTCCACTCACTACAACACGCACTTCATCAATTTTCTTTTCTGCAAGTTCAAGTGCGTTTAATAAAGCCGCACTTGTAATAATTGCTGTGCCATGCTGATCGTCATGCATGATCGGAATATCAAGCTCTTCTTTTAGTCTTCTTTCTATTTCAAAAGCTTCTGGAGCTTTGATATCTTCAAGATTTATCCCGCCAAAAGTTGGTGAAATAGCCTTCACAGTATCAATAAACTTATCTACATCTGTGGCGTCAATTTCAATGTCAAAAACATCAATGTCTGCGAATATTTTAAACAGTAAACCTTTACCCTCCATTACTGGCTTCGAGGCCTCTGGACCAATATTTCCTAAACCCAACACGGCTGTTCCGTTAGAAATTACAGCTACTAAGTTGCCCTTAGCGGTGTATTTGTAAACGTTCTCCTTGTTTTCGGCAATTTTCAAGCAAGGTTCGGCCACGCCTGGTGAATAAGCAAGGCTTAAATCACGTTGCGAAGAATATGGTTTTGAAGGAATTACCTCAATTTTTCCTGGTCGTCCAGAAGAGTGGTAATCTAGCGCTTCTTGCTTTTTTATCTTTATCATAGGTTGGTAAAAAGAGCGGTAAAAGTAGAAATATTGAGCACCTGAGCGCTTTAAACTGTGGGCTTTTATAGCTTTGGTGCCATCACACCAACATGAAAAGAATCATTGTGTTTTCTGGAGCAGGCATGAGTGCCGAAAGTGGTCTTAAAACATTCAGAGACTCTGGCGGCCTTTGGGAAGAGCACAAGGTAGAAGATGTTGCTACTCCAGAAGCCTGGAAATCAAACCCTGAACTCGTTCTCAAGTTTTATAACATGAGAAGAAATCAAGTACTAAATGCGCAACCTAACATGGCGCATTTGGCGCTAAAAGAACTTGAACAGGCGTATGAAGTAATTGTGATTACTCAAAATATTGATGACTTGCACGAAAGAGCTGGCAGCACCAATGTAATTCACCTGCATGGTGAAATTTTAAAAGCCAGAAGTGAAAGAAACCCTTCTATTGTTCAAGATTTAAATGATGACTTGAAACTTGGAGATTTGGCCGAAGACGGTCATCAACTTCGACCTCATATCGTTTGGTTTGGAGAGGAAGTGCCCATGTTTTTTAACGCGAGCGCTCTTATGAATACTGCGGATATTTTGATCATAATCGGCACTAGTCTAAATGTTTATCCTGCTGCAGGCCTCATTTATCAGGTAAAACAAAGTATACCAGTGTATTTTATAGACCCAAGCGACATTAATAATCCGGGACTTCCTAACTTAAAGATCTTACAAGAAAATGCAAGCCTTGCTACGCCCAAATTGGTGAATCAGCTATTGCAAGAAGCTGCTTATGAAACAAAGGGAAATTAAATGAAGCAACTTATTCTTGGGAATTACAGCAATTTTTAATCCTCTAGGATTTCAAGGAAACACGGAATACTTAAATCAAAAAATGTGGCATGACAATAGCCTAATGATACATTTGCGAACCATTAAACAAAATCACACATGAAGTCAGTACTTAGCGTATTTATCCTAGCTACAATTATTTCAACGAGCCTCATTGCTCAAGAATCAGGAAGAAAAATTCCTGCTGTTGATGTAAAAAAGCTTGATCAAACCACTTTTAATACGGGAGATATTTCAAACGATGGTAAACCAATCATCATCAACTTTTGGGCAACTTGGTGCAGTCCATGCAAAAGAGAATTAAACACTATTGCTGAGGTCTATGAAGATTGGCAAGAGGAAACTGGAGTGAAAATCGTAGCTATTTCTATTGATGATACCCGCAACGTGCCTAAAGTTGAGCCTTATGTAAATGGTCAAGCTTGGGAATATGAAGTTTATATTGATCCAAATTCAGATTTCAAAAGAGCCATGAACGTAAATAATGTGCCTCACACATTTTTGGTAGATGGTAATGGAAATATCGTTTGGCAACACAACAGCTACCAACCAGGCGATGAAGATGAATTGTATGAATTGGTTCAAAAACTTGCAGCTGGCGAATCGATAGATTAATCTCAAAACCCAGACTTTTTTCTAACAAAATCTTAGCTGATGCTTCGTAAAATAAACGTGCTAGCCGCAGGGCTAATCATTTCTGCTTTTAGTGGATTTTCTCAAGAGCTATTGGATGGTATACAAATTCATGGAAACATAGATATCTATGGCCAGACATATAATGAGGATTCTATCATTGGAGCACCTGTAGTGCCCGAAAAAGCAGGTCTTAACGCGTTCACAAATTTGATTGCCACCAAGGGCGCTTTTACTGCTGGAGTGCGTTTTGAAAGTTACATGCCTCCTATACAAGGTTTTGATAACAGATATGGAAATCAGAAAGTTGGCATACCGTATCGTTATGTCAATTTCGTAAAAGAAGGTTTAGATATTACTGTTGGAAATTTTTATGAGCAATTTGGCACAGGAATGATTCTGCGCGCTTATGAAGCCCCCTCATTAGGTTATGACAATGTATTTGATGGACTTAGGGTAAAATACTCGCCATTTAGAGGTGTTTACTTAAAAGCACTTGCTGGAAATCAACGTTACTATTGGAACAAGAGTGACGGAATAGTTCGCGCCTTTGATGGTGAAGTTCAATTAAATGAATTGTTTACGAAGTTCAATGAAAGTAAATTGCGTGTTGCGCTTGGTGGAAGCTTTGTAAGCAAATTTCAATCTGCCGGCATTAGTTCAATAACGTTACCAGAAAACGTTGCTTCTTGGGCATCTCGGGTCCAAATGAATTACAAAGGTTTTGGCTTCACTGGAGAATATGCTTACAAGATAAACGACCCTTCGTCAGATAACAATTTCATCTACCGCGCTGGGCAAGGCTTGTTTTTATCTGGAACCTATTCTACAAAAGGTTTCGGAATTAACGTATCTGCGAAAACCATTGATAATATGGCATTTAGAAGCGATAGAGAGGCTACAATTAATGACCTTTTCATCAATTATCTTCCTGCACTTACAAGACAACACACCTACAATTTATCAAGCACTCTATATCCATATGCAACTCAACCAAATGGTGAAATTGGCTTACAAGCAGACATCATTTATAAGGTTAAAAAAGGGACTAAAATTGGAGGAAAATATGGAACAACTATTCAAGTAAACCTATCTGCGATTCAAGGTCATGACACTACAAGACTATCCAATCCAAACGAATTGTTAACTCAAGAATATTTGCCAAATGATCCAACAAGGCAAGGGTATAAAACGAGTCTTTTTAGTGTTGGAGATGAAACATTTTACCGTGATTACAACATTGAAATCACCCGTAAAATCAATAAATCTATCAAACTAAAAGGAAGCTACATTCACCAGAACTACAACATTGACCTTGTTCAAGGTACTGCAACAGGAAGCAATGTAATTGCAGACATCGCAGTAATGGAGGGAACTTTTAAGCTGGCTAAAAAGCATAGTATTCGTGCAGAAGCTCAGCATTTATGGACTGCACAAGATCAAGGAAACTGGGCTTTTGCGCTGTTAGAATATGGATATTCTCCACATTGGATAGTTTCTTTATTAAATCAGTACAACTACGGCAATTCAAACAAAGCATTACGCGTTAATTACCCAACAGCTCAGGTTACCTACATCAAAAATGCAAATAGAATTAGCATTGGATATGGAAGACAAAGAGCTGGTATTTTCTGTGTAGGTGGAGTTTGTAGAAATGTGCCTGCAGCAAACGGTTTAACAGTTGCTATAACAAGCAGCTTCTAATTTTGAATTCAAGATGAAAATAAAAGATTCGATTCTACCACTTGCAATGATTTTACTGGCAACTGCATGTGATATTGTAGATGTGCCGATAGAAGAGCCAGTTTTGGTTGAATGTCCAACCTGCCCGTTCATTGACACTAACGAAATCAACGATAGCTATCGAATGGTTTTAGTTGAAGAATTTACAGGACATAAATGCTCTTTTTGTCCAGGAAACACGCTTCAACTTTTAGCGCTTCAAAAAGAACACGAAGAATCCATTTTGATTATCAGTATCCATGCAGGAACCACATTTGCCAAACCTGAGCCGCCAGATTATCCTACTGATTTCAATACAGAATATGGAACTGCTCTCCACGACTTTTATCAGATTGCCACTTTTGCTTACCCTTCTGCATTGGTAAACAGGGCTATCATTGATGGTGAAGAGGTTTTTCCTTCGCACGTAAAATGGAAAGATGCAATCAACGCTAGTTTAGACCAACCAGCTACTTTGGCTTTGGGAGTTGCAGCAGACCTTACGGAAAGTGATAACAAATTGGCCATTCGGGTCAGCGCTAAAGCTATTGAGCCTATTATTGGCGAACACAGGTTGGTGTTATTGTGCCTAGAAGACAGCGTAATTGCTCCCCAAAAAGACATAAATAGTTCAGAACCAGATGAGCGCGTTGTAGACTACGCGCATCGGCATGTGTTGAGAGGAAAACTGAACGGAGGGAATACCTTTGGTCAAGTATTTTCAAGCCAAATAGATGTGGACCAGTGGGCAGAAGCAACGGCTATTGCTGACTTACCTAGCAATGTAGTTAATATTGAAAATGTTACAATTGTTGCGCTAATAATCAATGCTTCAACTCAAGAAATCATTCAATCTGCAGAAGTACATCCGCATATTATCCCTTAGTGTTTTCTTTCTCTGTTTTCTTTCTGAAAATCAAGCTCAGGATAAAAACAAAGACTTAAACAAAGGTGAATTCCAAGCTGGATTAAAGTTGGGAGTTTGCACAAGCCAAATCTATGGTGATGATTTTGGTGGTTACAACAAAGTTGGCTTAATGGCTGGTCCTTTTGTAACGACAAAATTGAAGGAGAACCTCAATCTACAGATAGAGCTAAACTACTGTAATCGCGGTAGTAGAGATCCATCTGATCCTAAAAATGGGAAATTCGATACCTATAGGATATCATTGAACTATGTTGATATTCCGGTACTTCTTAAATTTTGGATTTGGAAATTTGAATTCGAAGCTGGTTTGAACAATGGTGTATTTATATCGCAAAGAGAGTCTGATAAAAATGGTTTGATACCACAAGGGCAAAGAATCTTAAAAATCACTCGATATGAATTAGCTGCAAATCTTGGAGTAAATGTTCCTATCAATGATCAATGGTTCGGAAACGCAAGGTTTCACTACAGTGTTTTACCAGTGAACCCAGGTGGATTGCGCATTATTCCGAACTATGGCCTTGCAGGTGGCTTATTTAATAATGCAATTATGATTTCTTTCAATCGGACGTTTCGTCAAAAGGAGAAATAGGCAGAAACTTAATATTTCGCATTAATCCATAGTATTTAGTCCTGTTCACAGCACTTCCTGCAAATAAATCTTTAAACTTCTCTTCTTTTAAATTCACCCAATCTGCCGTAGTCATTTCCATCAACTCATTTTTGGGATTGAAGTCTGGTTCAGCGTGAGGTTTACTAAATCTATTCCATGGACAAACATCTTGGCAGATGTCACAGCCAAACATCCAATTATTCATCTTATCGCTAAAGGCAGAAGGCAAT
>CAZWXC010000179.1:0-5800 GCA_964637935.1 uncultured Flavobacteriales bacterium
GTGTTTTTTGAAAAATGGGATTTTGAACGCGTTTCCATTTCTGTGTTGAAAGGCATTACCGCAAAGTGGATTGGTGAAAGCATTACCACCGCCATTTCATCTTTCACCAAAGTGAAAATGCAGCATGATAAAGGTTCTTCATGGTTTACAGTTGTGTTGAATGTAGTGCAAGAATTGGTACCGCTTCTTTTTCCTCAAAAAACTGCCTCGCACGAAGAAAATGAAGAAGAAACAGCTACCGAAGCGGTTTAGTCTTAATAAAAGTAAACTCAGCTTAGTTCTTTCTTCTGATGAAAGCAACAGGCACAAAATCCATCAATCACACATTATTTTCTGATAAATAAAAGTCCATTCCTTGGGCTTTCATTTTTTGTGAATGAACCTAACACCGAAGCTTATCGCGTCAAGCTAATATCGTAAGCTTTAATCTTGTTATACAATGTTTTACGATCTACATCAAGTAGCTCGGCAGTTTTAGATTTGTTGTATGCTGTGCGCTTCAGTGCTTGAATAATGGCATACTTCTCCGCATTTTCGGCTACTTCTTTTAACGTGCCCATTCCATTTGCATTTGGCAAGGCATCTTCAGGCAGCGCGTCTTCGGTTGGGTGGGCAATTTCAAACGGCAATTGAGCCGTTCCAATCAAATCTCCAGTGGTCATAAGCACGGCACGCTTAATTACATTTTTAAGCTCGCGCAGGTTTCCGTGCCAATAATATTGTTCTATAATCCGCTTGGCGTCTGGTTCAAAACCAATCACGTTTCGGCCAAGTTCTCTGTTAGCATTTTCGATGAAAAATTCAGCAAACTGAATGATTTCAACTGCTCGCTCGCGCAATGGAGCAAGCTGAATCGAGAACTCATTTAATCGATGGTACAAATCTTCTCTAAACTCACCTTTCTGTGCTTTTTTCCAAAGATTCTCGTTGGTTGCTGCCACTATACGCACATCCACTACCCTATCCTTTGTATCGCCAATGCGCCTAATTTTTCGCTCTTGAAGCACTCGTAAAAGTTTCACTTGGTTATCGTAAGTCAGATTGGCCACTTCATCTAAAAATAGCGTGCCGCCATTGGCCATTTCAAAAGCGCCAACTTTGTCGGCAAGTGCTCCTGTAAACGATCCTTTTTTATGCCCGAACAACTCGCTAGCCGCAATTTCCTTGGGTAATGCGCCACAATCCAGCGCCATAAAAACCTCGCTGCTTCGCGGACTCGCATTGTGTATTGATTGGGCAACATATTCTTTACCAGTGCCCGTTTCTCCCGTTACAATAACCGACATGTGCGTTGGTCCAACCAGATCTACCAAAGTTTTCACTTGGGCAGATTGTGGGCTTTCACCTTGCACAAAGGCCTTGTTTTCGGTGTGTGTTTTTGGTTTTGATTGGCTTGCTTTTGGCGTTTGTACCGTTTGTGACTGATCATCAGCGAGTGCCTTTTTAATGCTGATCAGAATTTCTTCTGGATGAATAGGCTTGGTCACATAATCCACTGCGCCTTGTCTAATGCAGTTGATTGCAACCTTTACATCGCTATAACCTGTGATAATGATAACTGCCGTTTCGGGCTTCATCACCTTTATTTTCTGCAAAACATCCATGCCTTCAGCGTCTGGCAAACGAAAATCGCAGAGCACCAAATCGATGTTTTCTTTTTCTAAAAGTTGTAAGCCTTTTGCAGCAGAAAACGCCTTTGAAACAAGAAAATCATTGCGTTTCAAAAAGCGTTCTAAAAGCAAGCAGATGTCGGTGTCGTCATCAATGATTAAAACGTGGCTCATAGAAGTTTTTTTTAATGTAGTTGGTTGAAATTGTCGGGAAATTAACCTACCAGGTAAGAAAGTAATTTTTGCTTGTTCAATGGTTTTCCGATGAATGCATCAGCACCATTTTCTTGCGCTTTCTCTCGATTATCACTCGTATCAAGTGCACTATTCATGATCACTATCATTTTTGGATGCTTGGTTTTGATCTGCGGCAAGGCATCTAAACCCGAGCCATCTGGCAGATCTATATCTAAAATGACCACGTCCGGTAAAAACGAATCAACCGTGCGCAAGCATTCTTTGATGGTTTCACTTTGTGCGGTTTCAAAACCTTCTGACTTCAGAATGTTTTGAAGGATAAATCTTACGTCAGGTTCATCGTCAACTACAAGTATTTTTTTGCTCATGATTTCTAGTTTTCGCAAGACTGTTGCGTCATGATTAATGAGGATAAATCGTAGCCGTTTTTAACCGCTATCGACTTTAGACTTTCTATTATTTCTTGATCAAGATGTGGTGTTCTACTCAAAATCCAGAGGTATTCTCGGTTTGGATTCCCAACCAATGCATATTGATAATCAGCATCTAAACTCATGATGTAATAACCTCCTTTGAAAGGCCAGAAAAACTGAACATTCAATTGAGCGTTTTCGGTGCCATCTACTGGAAAAGCTTTTCCTTCAGTAACCTTTGATTTTTGGGCCAATGTATCGAAACATGAATTGATTACCTGAACCGGTTTATCTGTTTCAAGCACATATTCGGCTGTAACACACGTGCAATTTTTTTCGAATGATTGTGGCAATCGGGCAATTTCATACCATTTGCCCGAATAGCGTTCTAAATCAACTTTATCAACGGTTGGCAATGGCTCATATGAACTGCAACTCATGAAAAAAAGTGCACAAAAAATCAAAAAGGGAGAAAACTTCATCTCAACAGATTCACATAAATCATTCCTTTCTCAAGGAATTGTTTTTCAATACAATAAAACTAAAACCTCAGTAAACATGGGGATTTCAAGCCCTGAAGATGTGTAGAATTTTCCACATAAAAAAAGCTCCTCTGAGATTTCTCAAAGAAGAGCTCTTTATCTAATCTAACCCTAATAGATAGAATAACGCCAAGATATGACTTTTGTTGATAAACAAACTAAATATCAAGTGGTTAATCACAACATAAACTTGTGTCTCACATCACACTGACCAAACAAACAACTTGAATCATCTATAAAATCAGGCATTCGTTTGATTCTTGATAGGAATATTGATAATGAACTCGGTGCCAACATGCTCCTGACTTTTTACCACAATTTTACCATCATGACCTTCTACTACATTTTTAACCGTGGTCATTCCTAGTCCCATACCACCTTTTCTTGCCGAGAAAAACGCATCAAACAGATGTTCAGAAACATCTTCACTCATGCCTTTTCCATTGTCTTTCAGTACAAGAATAAATGCTTCGGTAGTATTCGTAACCTTTAAAATAAGCTTGGGGTTTTCACAGCCTTGAACAGCTTCTAGCGCATTGGTGATGAGGTTAATAAGCACCAGTTCAAGTTTTTCCAAATCGCCATAAAACTCAAAATCACCATCGTCAATGTTGGTTTCTAAAGCAATGTCGAGCAACTCCCGCCTATCATTAGTTTGGACAAGTGCTCCATTTACCAAATCTATTACCTTAAAGCTTTGGTAAGAAAGCTCAAACGGTTTTGAGCTTTGCAGCAAATCATCAATCATGGTGTTGATGCGCGAAGTATTTCGCGCCATAATTTCAACATACATCTGCCCTTCTTCATCATTTTTAAGAAGGTCAGAAACAAAATCGAGCGAAAGGCTAATGTTGGTCAGTGGATTGCGCACTTCATGCGCCATGATACGCGCCATACGTGCAGTTAACTGCAGTTTCTCGCTGCGCAATTGGTCTTTTTGAGCCAATTTTCTGGCGGTAACATCGTATATGGTTCCTAGTTTTCGTGCGCCTAGTTCTGGTAACAAAATGTCTTTTACCGAAATAGAATAATAGCTTCTCTTGTCATTTTTGTCGAAGCTAAACTCTGCGTTCAGCAATTGCTCATCTTGACTCAAAAGTTTATTGAGTTGCTCGAATTGCGGCTTATTCGTCAAATCCAACAAGTTGTTTCTTGACCTAAGCGTGGTATCAAAAAAGGATTCTAATTCACGATTAAACTCAATCAAATTGAAATTTGCATCACACAGAAAAAGTGCATCATTCGATTGCTCAAAGAGCGCCTCGATCAACGCATTTCTCTGTTTGAGTTCTTTATTGTGGATGCTCTTTTCAAAACAAAACTTAAGCGATTTTTCGAAAATATCTCGGTTTAAGTCACGCTTAAAAATGTAATCGGTAGCGCCAGACTTCATGGCTTCTACAGCCCGTTTTCTGTCACTTTTTCGCGTAAGCACGATGATAGAAAGTGCTGTATAGCGCACCTTAAGTTCTGCAATTAGATCGTTGGTTTCGATGTTCTTTACCTCATCATCTAATATGAGCACATCCAATTGTTTGCCCTTGAGCAGATCGGCCGAAAAATTGGATTGTGTGATGGCATGTACCTTGATTTTTGGGTTTATCTGCCGGCAAAAATCATGAATGGTTTGCGAGTCAATTTGATTTTGGACAAGCACACCAATTTGAAGCGCTTGCAATGAGGGTTGAGCTGTGATGATCATATATAAACAATGGCTACGGCCAAAAAAGGTTCATTTTCTTGGAAACAGCACAAGTAACACAACTTCCGCGAAAGCGCAATTATTTACTGATGTATTCGGCATACCAAAGTGCCGATTGTTTTATGATGCGCTGCTGATTTTTAAAATCGACATACACCAAACCGAAGCGCGGACGATAACCTTCGGCCCACTCAAAATTGTCTAGGAAAGTCCACACAAAATATCCTTCAACAGGCGCACCTTCTTCTTTGGCCATTCTGATTTGAGCCAAGTGTTTGCGCAAATAATCAATGCGCTGCGCATCGCGAACAATGCTGCCTTCGGCTAAATCTTCGAAAGCCGCACCATTTTCGGTCACGATGATTTTTTTGATGCCTTTATAGGCAGAAAATTTCTGTAAGAGATGATACATTCCTTCGGGATAAATTTCCCAGTTCATGGCAGTAAGCGGTGATGAGCGTTTTTCTGCAGGCACCAGTTTTGCGCGAATGACGGGCGTAAACATGGAGTGTTTTACAATTTCGCGCGTGTAGCTTTGAATACCCAAAAAGTCGAAATCAAAGACCAGCTCATCCATATCGTTGCCTTTCACAAACTTCTCAATCATGTTTAAGCCTTTTAACTCTTTGAGCGGATAGCCCAAACCTAGAAATGGCTCCACAAAAAAGCGATTAATGAGCGCATCTACTTTTTGAGCTGCCTTTATGTGGCGAGATTGGGCAGAATGTGGCGTAACATGCGAGCATGAAACGGTGGTTCCGATGTAGGCATCTTTAACGGTTTCGCGCAATACTTTACCCCCAATTGCCTGGCACAAAGCCGCATGATGCGCTGCTGCCAAAAAGTTGCTCATGCCTTTTTTACCTGGCGCATGAATGCCGAAGAAATAGCCAGCACCCGTAAAAACGAGTGGTTCGTTTAGCACCATCCAATGCTTTACTCTATCGCCAAATTGACTGGCACACAAATGCGCAAATTGCTGAAACCAATGCAATATTTCAC
This sequence comes from uncultured Flavobacteriales bacterium, assembly GCA_964637935.1. GTDB lineage: Bacteria > Bacteroidota > Bacteroidia > Flavobacteriales_G > Salibacteraceae > SHAN690. The sequence continues at coordinate 5,468 of CAZWXC010000179.1, forward strand.
GATTTGCCCAACCGCCTTTTTTCTCAAGCGCTAAGGGCAAATCCCAGTGATAAAGCGTGATCCACGGTGTGATTTCAAACTTAAGACACGTATCAATCAGCCGCTCGTAATAAGCCAAGCCATGCGGATTTACGGTACCAAACCCATCGGGCAGAAGTCTACTCCAACTGATTGAAAAACGAAAGTTTTTAATTCCCAATTCCTTGAGAATATGTAAATCTTGCTCGTATCGATAGTAAAACTCGCATGCCTCATTTCCACTACTACCATCTGCTATTTTTCCTTTTCGGTTCGAAAAATCATCCCAAATAGAAGGCCCTTTTCCATCATCCA
>CAZWXC010000180.1:0-5799 GCA_964637935.1 uncultured Flavobacteriales bacterium
CCGAGCAGAAATACGTCACCTAGTAGAAATGTTGCACCAAGTCGGTCTACTTCACCAAGCAGAAATGTTGCACCAAGCAGATCTACTTCTCCTAATAGAAGTGTATCTCCTAACAGCAGCAGTCCGAGCAGAAGCGTATCGCCAAACAGAAGCACTGCGCCTAGTAGAAGCGTAGCACCAAGCAGAAGCACACCTAGCGCGCCTAGCAGAAGCATTTCTCCAAGTAGAAGCTCTTCACCAGCTAGTTCGCCAAGCAGATCGGCTTCGCCTAGCGGAGGAAACATGAGAAGAAAATAAGATGAAAAGTATTTTAAACAAAACTTGGGTGATGTTCTTAATGAGCATCACCCTAAATTCTTACGCTCAAAACGAAGCGGATGCATTTCAGTTTTCGCAAGAAAGCATTAATGGTTCCGCAAGATTCAACGCATTGGGTGGAGCTTTCACTGCTTTGGGCGGAGACATTAGCGGAGTCTATTACAATCCAGCTGGAGCTGGTGTTTATACAAAAAGTGAATGGTCTGTGAGTCTTGCACTACATTCAAACCTTTCTAGCGCAGACTTTTTAGGCAATCAAACCATAGGTGGAAAATCAAACGGAAATATTCCAACGCTGGGTTTTGTAGCAGTACAGAAAGACATGTCAGGCAAGTGGAGAAATGGAGCATTCAGCTTTTATTTAAACAGAGCCAACACATTTCAAAGAAGCTTCAACTACCAAGGGAACGGTTCAAACACATCTGTTTTAGATACTTATATCAATACACTTGAGGCAAATGGCACTACTCCATCTGCGCTCAGCGATGGCGAAAACCCTGCCTATCCTTATGACATCTACTTAGCTTGGAATAACTATCTGATCGATGTAGACACCGTTAATGGAAACTATTTCACCGCCACGGGTCTTGATCCAATTGGACAGAGTTATCAGCAAAATATAAGTGGTGCAAAAAGAGAAACGGCCATTAGTTATGGTGCTAATTATGACGATAAACTTTATGTAGGAGCGGGATTAATTTTTTCGAGAATTGTTTTTGACAAAAAAACCACATACACCGAAAGCACTCCAAACGGTGATACAACCACCTACTTAAACGATTTCAATTACAAATTCAATGAAAACACATCTGGTCTTGGTGTCGCACTAAACCTTGGCTTGATTTACAGACCTACAAAAAGCGTTCGCTTAGGTGCTTCTGTGAAAACACCAACCCGATATAATCTAGACATTACCTATAGCTCAAGCAACGTGGCTAATTTTGATTCAGCCACACTTTCTACCATTTCGCCTTTCGTAGGAGAGTACAATTATACCATGCGCACACCATTGCGCGCTAACGTTGGTGCAGCTTATCTATTTGGGAAATTTGGATTGGTAAGCGTTGATGCCGAAATGGTAGACTACAGCGGAACTCAATTTGTGAAAGGCACTGATGGCTACCAGTTTGGCACAGAAAACAGGGCCCTAAACACGAGTTTGAATACATCTTACAACGTTCGTGTTGGAGCGGAATATAGAATCACAAGCTTCTGGACAGCCAGAGCTGGATATGCTAACTACATGAATCCTTACAAAACAAGCATAGACGATAATGCTGGTTTTCAGATTTATTCTTTGGGTGCTGGTTACAGAAATGAAGACTTTTTTGTAGATGCTTCATACCAATTAAAAATGAGCGAAGCCGTGCATTATGCTTATGATCAAAGCTATGCCAATCGCGCTAAAGTCAATTTTCAAGATCATTTCATAACTGTGACAGCTGGTTACCGATTCTAGTCTTTTACCAGCTTTTGTGTTGCAATGATTTGGCCTTTTTGCGAAAGCTGAATAATGTAGTTACCAGCAGCTAAGCTTTCAATTGAGATTTGATTTTCACCCTTTTGAATGCTCGCGGTTTTTACCAAAGCGCCATTCATATCGATCACATTCAATTCACAAGAATCGTATCCTACAAGATTTACATTTAAGGTAGATTTTGCCGGATTAGGATAAATGTTCACTGAATTTTGAGCCGTTGGTTTCACGCCCAAAACTGAAACATCTTTATTTGCTAAAACATACTCTCCAGGCAGCACTTTTGATAAAGTAACAATACCGAATGCATCGGTTGTATTTCCCAAACTATTAAGCGAATAATATTCATATTCATTCCAATCATCAGAAGCATCCATTCGGTATAAAAGCATCAAACTGTCTTCAGTAGTACTTAATAAATCCATGTCAAAAAAGCCAGCATTGCTGGATGAAGTGCGACCATCATACTTAAATTCGGCATTCATTTCTATGTTCGAAAGACCGATTCCGTGCACTTTCCAATAATGGTAATTCGACATTTTATATGCCTTTTCCGTCCATTTTTTAATCGGATCAGGAACAGACCAAATGTGATCAAAGACAGCAAATGCCGAGTCGCTCACAGAAGTCACATTTATATCCCAATACATATTCTTTAAATCATGACTGCCAGATTCTTTAGCATGAAGCACATCTCTGGTGCGCGCTTGCGCTTGCTCATTTTGCTCATACAACAAAACATAAGTTGGATTAAAACTTGATTGTACTGAAAGAGTACCCGTTTTTCCTGACATCAATCCTTTGCCAGAAACACGGTTGTATTGATCATCAAACAAAGTGTAAAATACAGGAACATCATCATGATAGGCAGCGCGGCCTTTTAGCTTTTGCTGAACAAAAAGCTCGATATTAAAATTGTTTCCATTTAGGGTTGAAGTAAAACTATCAAGCACTACCACATTATAACCGCCCGTAAAAATCCAATCTCTAAAAAATGGCTCTAAGTCAACTCCGCTGGTTTGAGTAAAATATCGTTCCATGGTATCGCTACTCACTGGTGAATATTTGTACTGCTCCATGAACGAATTGATTGTAGAAAAGAACAAGTCATCACCCATGTAACCTCGTAAGTTATGAGCCGCTAAAGCGCCTTTTTTGTACACATGATCTCCGTACACATATTCGTGAGGCTGTCCGCTTATTGCTCTGTAACCACCTTCTCTTTCGTGACCAAATTGCAGCATATACCTCAACTCATCCATCATTGCTTTTTCATAAGCATCACGACCATACACTGCTTCATTAAATAGGTAAACCGAAAACGAAGCCCAACCTTCGTTAATCCACATATCACCATCTGTTTGGCAGGTAACATTATCGCCCCACCACATGTGACCAAGTTCATGTGCCATCAAACTTTCATTCGAAAGTTGACCATTTGCCGCATAAATAGGATATGTAATGTTGGTAGCATGCTCCATTGCACCAGCATTAAAAGGCACTAAGCTGTAGCCAACTTTGTCAAATCGATATTCGCCATACGCATCTTCAAATTTCTGAACTGCATCTGGCAGGTGAATAAATGATGCTTTCAAATTGTTGGTATCGCTCGCTTTCGCGAAAAGCTGAATTGGAATCAAGCCATTGGTTCCAGCCACTTCACTATTTAGCGTTTCATAAGTGCCAACTGCAACGCACGCCAAATATGATGGAATGCTTTGATCGAGTTTCCAATCAAAAGTTGTTGTACCATCACCATTGATAATTTCATCCAAAAGCAAGCCGTTGCAGGCTGCTGTTTTAACCGAATCTGTAGTGATGAAGAACTCAAAAGAGCTTCGCTCAATGAAATTATCAAAACATGGGAACCAAATGCGACCATAACTATGCGGATCTGCACCAAAGCCGACACCTAAATTCCAAGCATAACCTCCCGAGAAATAGAAACCGCCCCAACCTGTGACATCTTGCTCTGGCTGACCATGGTAATAAACTGTGATTTCTGATTGCTGTGTTTGATCTAAGGGTTGTGAAAGCTGCACAAGTAACATGGAGTCTTGATGATCAAAACCTGAAACATTAGTTCCTACAACTGAGTCGACAATTAAGCCTTCAAAATCAAATCTTATCTCATTTACTGCCGCAGTTTTTGCTTTGATAAGAAGTTTGGTATTGCCGGAAATACTTGTGTTTAATATTGGGCGAATATTCAAATCAACGATCGTGTGGATGATGTCTATACTATCACTGCGATGATCTTCGATTGTCAATCGATTTTCTTGCGTGGCCAACTTGTATTTAGAACAGTACTGATGCTGACTTTTCCCTAGAAAGGAAAAAAGAACTACGACTAAAAAAGATAGAACTGAAATTTTCATAATCAAATATAAGCGCCTTAAATAGTGCAAGCTTGAGTGAAACTAAGAATTGACACTAAATTGAAATTTCAAAACCATCCAAAAGCGATTTATGTTGAAATCCTAAGCTAACCTTTTGAAAAATGTTGCGTCTAGTTTTTCAATTCAGGCAAGCTAAACTTTATCGCAATCTATGAAACCTTCTCATGAACTTTTCAGACTTGTAAAATCTCTCAGTAAATCTGAAAAACGTTTTTTCAAATTGATGTCTTCATTGCAAAGCGGTGAAAAAAATTACATCAAGCTTTTTGATGCCATTGAAAAGCAAAGCGAATATGATGAGGAGGAAATCAAGAACATTTTCAAGGGCGAAACTTTCATAAGACATTTACCTTCAGAAAAAAACCACTTATACAAGCTGGTTTTAAAGAGTTTGAGACTGTTCTATGCTGAAAATAGCGTGAGTGCGATTTTGGCTGAAAACATTCAGAGCATTGAGATTCTTTACAACAAAGCCCTTTATTCTGAATGTGGAAAATTAGTGCAAAAAGCTAAGCGTGTTGCGGCTTCGCACGAGCGTTTTTACTATTTATTCGAACTAATCAAGTGGGAAAAAATGCTGCTTGAAGAGGAGTTTCAATCCGGCAAATTTGACCATGATTTAAACAAATTGATTACCGAAGAGCAACAAGTGATCAAAAAACTCAGGAATCTGGCCGAATACCAAATTCTATACAGTAAAATCAACTATGTTTTTAGACAAGGTGGTTATGTGCGAAATGACCGCGAGCGTGAAATTGTAGATGAGATTCAAAGTCATGAACTTATCAAAGGCAAAAACACGGCTTTGTCAAAGCGTGCCGCAGCTACTTGCTATTACATCAAAGGGCTTTGTTTCATTACTGCAAACGAGGTAGAAGATTCGTTTGAAAACTTCAGCAAAGTGGTTCGAATTTTTGAAGAAAACCCAAATTTGATTCAAGATATACCGAAGCAATACATCAAATCGCTTGGAAACCTATTTTACTATCACATAGAATGTGGCGACTATAACAAGTTGTTTGAACTCATTGAAAAAATGCGATCGCTTGAAGAGCAAGACGGATTTAACAGAATTGATATAAAGCTGAGGATTTTCATTTCGACCAACTATTTTGAGATGTTAGCTTACGAAAGACAAGGCAAATTTGACCAAGCGTTAGCCATGATTGAACCAGTTAAGCAGCAGTTGGCAACATATGGAGATAAAGTAACGAAAGAAGACGAAGTGCTTTTTGAACATTTGTTTGCAAACATTTACTTCGGTGCGCAACACTATCGCGATGCACTAAGACAACTAAACAATGTGCTAAACGACAACGAAACCAATTTAAGGCAAGACATTTATAGTTTTTCGAAGCTTTTCAACTTGGTGATTCACTATGAGTTGAATAATTATGACTTGCTAGACTATTTGGTAAAAAGCACTGAGCGTTTTTATACCAAGCGTAAAAAAGCAGCTGATCACGGCTACGAGTTTGAAGTCACCTTTTTGAAGTCATTTAAAAAACTAGTAAAAACAAATCGCAATTTGAGCCGATCTGTTGATGTTTTTAAAGAAATGCTAGAAGATTTGAAATTACTCTTAGCCGATCAAAACGAGCGCGT
>CAZWXC010000181.1:0-5745 GCA_964637935.1 uncultured Flavobacteriales bacterium
CATTATTTTAATCATAAAAAAGGCTCGCTTTTGAATTATCAAAAGCGAGCCTTTTCTTTTAAAGCTATACTGATTTACTTACCCATTTTACCAACTACAACTAAGTCAGACCTTCTGTTTTTCTGATGATCCGTTGGTGGACACCAAACACCGTCACCACAATCGTTGATCAACTGTGATTCACCTAAACCTACTACTGCTAAAATGCGCTCTTTGCTAATGCCACGGTCAACCATGTATTTTACAGTAGCCTTGGCTCTGCGCTCTGACAGTGCAATATTGTAACTGCGTTTACCTCTAGCATCACAGTGACTCAATACTTTGATAATTAAATCAGGATTTTCTTTTAGAATTCTAATGTTTTCATCCATAATTGTCTTTGCATCGCTGCGCACAAAAGACCTATCAAAGTCAAAATAAATAGGTTTCAAGTCTAAACTGGGTAAGTTGCTTGTATCAACATTGGCCATCAATATTGGCTCAACAATATTGATCATACCTTTTGCCGTAGCTGAGTTTCCATCGGCATCAAGTGCAGTATAAGTAAAGAAGTCTTTGCCCCCATAACCAAAGTCTGGCACGTAACGAATGATGCCACGCGCTTTATCTAAAATAGAAACTTCACCATGAGCAGGTTGTTCTATGGAAGACAATGTGAATTTTTGACCAGCACTGTGTTTGTCATTCTCAAACAGACTCATTTCTACAGCCTCATTTAACTGAGTTTCTGTTCGATCATCCACCAAGGCTAAAGTCATTACTCCATCGCCAAGCACCTCTACCTCTATCATTGATCTGGCTCTGTTTCCTTTTTCGTCAATAACGGTATACGCAAAGTATTCAAAACCAATAAAGTCATCGTTTGGCACATATTTGATGATACCTCGCACCGAATCTGTCACTACAATTGTTCCATGATCAGGCATCTCAACTGAAGCAATCATAAGCTTTGAGGCTGCATTTTGTTTGTCGTTGTCCAATACACTCAACAGCACTTCTTCGCCAGCTGCTACTTGTTCTTCGTCAGGTTCTGCATTTATTGCTAACATAGCTTGTGTAGGAGCAACTATTACCGTTACTGGAACAAGTTGCTGATTTCCATTAGCGTCAGAAACTACATAACTAAAACCATCAGTTCCCGTAAAACCTTGTCGTGGCCTATATAACACACTACCTTGACTTGGGTCTAAAATTTTAACAGCACCATGACTTGGCTGGTTAACACTAGCAATAAACAAAGGAGAATTATTGGAGCTTTCATCATTGGTAGTTACACAAAAAGCCACTGGTTTATCATTCACTGTGTATTTAAAGTCTGGCTCACCCGTTAATTTTGAGCGATCTACATTACCCACTTCAACCACAACAGTTGCAGTACTTGCTGCCCCATATTGATCATTTACTGTATAAGTAAAAACTTCTACGCCAGAAAAACCCGGCTTAGGAATAAATTTTAATTCCCCTGTTTTTGCATCAATAATTTCAACTTTTCCATTCTTAGGTGATTTTATCTCTGATATGGTTTGAGTTAATCCGTAGGGATGAATATCGTTTTCTGATACATTTATCAAAACAGCCGAATCGCGAGGCGTTGTTGTTGCGTCATTAGTCACAGACTGACCCTTCAGATAAGAAGTTTCATCCATTACTTGAATGGCTACAAACGACTTAGCCCGCTCACCTTGATCATCTTCAGCATAATAAAAGAACTTATCTACACCTACAAAATCTCTTTGAGGCTTGTAATATGCAATACCTTGATCTTTGTCTTTGATCTTGCTTAAACCGAAACTAGGATTTTCTACTTCAATCAATTTTAGATCACTACCTAATGGATGTTGATCATTGGCTAAAACATAAATGTCAATTGGAGTATTTATAAAAGTGTTTTCAGCTTCAGGTTGCAGATCATAAGGATTAGAACCAATGCCTCCATCTAAGGAGAGTAACATCTCATCTTGACCTACAAACACTTTTAGATTTGAAGCTCCTGTTTTTTGCTCTACAAATTGAGCGTATTCTTCGTTGTTGAGCACCACAATCTGTTTAACCGCGCACAGTCTTTCAATCTTTAGATCAGCTTCATTCATTGAACCGATTTGCATTGAAATTTCGTAGAGACCCGGGATGGTAAAGTCTGGTTCGTATGTTTTCTTTTCAGAAACAACATAATCTCCATTTTTCCAATACCAAGACTGTGGCTTCGCCCCATTTAATTGTGAATTGCTGCCATCAATAGCCACACTTTGACCCATCGATATGGTATCTCTTCCAGCCATTATAATTCCCAACTCTTGGCTCGCCTTAGTGTATGGTTCACAATTGGTAAAAGCAGGTTGATCAATAAGCACTTTATATATGTCTTGTCCACCATAACCACCTAATCGGTTTGACGAGAAATAAGCGTAGCTTCCATCATCAGATAATTTGAAAAACACATCGTTGGCTGGGCTGTTTATTGGTTTGCAAACATTCTGAGGATTGCTCCAAACACCATCTACCAGCTTAGACATATAAATATCATATCCGCCAAAACCGCCTGTTTTATTGCTAGAAAAGAACAATGTTTGACCATCTTTAGAAATTTCTGGACTGTCTTCGTTAAACCTTGTATTGATCAATTCAGAAAGCAACTTAGGTTTGCCCCATGTTCCGCTTTCAGTTTTGGTAGATTCAAAAATATCGTAGTTAAAACGCCCACTTTCTTCATCGATAATTTCGGCTGAGAAATACATTTTAGTACCGTCAGCTGTAATAGACGCATGGCGTTGGTATTTTCCAAAATTGATATGCTCGTCAAAAAGCACAGGGGTTGAATAACCTGTTTCCTGTTTTGTTGAATACCATAGTTTGTCTGCCTTGTAGGTGATCAATGTTTGAGCGTCTGGACTAATAAAAACTGGAGCTTCGTGTTTTTCCGTATTAACTTCTGCTGGAAATATGAGATCTCCTGGACTAACATTGGTGGCTGATCTGAAACGGCCATCAACTCTTTTTGAAATTAAAATATCTTCATAAAATTCTCCGTCTTCGGCATATATTCTAGATCCTGTAGTAGAATCTCTACGTGCCGTGAAAAGCATAAAACTCAAATCCGGACTAATCACTGGATTGTATTCATCGTATTTCGTGTTTATGTTTTCGCCCAAATTGTAGACAAACACATTTGCCCCGAAAAGTTCCTTTACGTCTAGGCCACAATCATTGACCGCAGGAGGAAACACTGGCGGGGTGGTTGCTCTTACTTGTGTTAGCAAAAAGAATAGGATAAAAAACGCAAAAGTGTGGAGCGTTGAAAATTTCAGGACAATCTTCATATTTTGGGACGTTCAATAAGAAGCAAAGATTGTCAAAAAATCAGACGGTTTGATCCGTTTTTCGCCTAGTTTCAGCCATTAGTTGTGTAAAAATTAGACCTAACACTATCACGCAGACGCAGCCAATAAAATTGAACCACAAATAACCTATATCAGTTTTAAATTTCAAGACCAAAACAAACGTTTGCGAAATTAGAGCTGCAACGAAAATTCCATTTTTCCGAATGGCTTTTATGTAGAATGCTGCAACGAAAATTCCGAGAATAGTACCATAAAAAACCGAGCCGAGAATGTTGACAAATTCTATCAAGTTGTCTACTAACTTGGCATAAAGCGCGAATGAAATGGCCATGACTCCCCAGCCAACCGTTAACCATTTGCTTAATCCAACATCTCCATCTCTTTCGGTTTGATCTGCTCTTAATCTTTTCACAAAATCATTCATGGTGGTTGATGCCAAAGCATTGAGTTCACCGGCCGTAGAAGACATGGCCGCACTGAAAATTACGGCCAATAGCAAACCTATAGCTCCATGGGGCAGATAATCTAAAATGAATCTGAGAAAAACGTAATCGGCATCCTTGGTTTCGACTTCAGGATCAATTTCCACCGCCAAGTCTCCATAAGCATTCGAAATTTCAACTTGTGCATCTTCCATAGCGCTTAGCTGCAGTTTTTGTGCATCATTGAAAGTCTTCGAAGCCATTAGCTCTTGCTTTGTTTCTTGAATTTGGTTAAACTCGGCAATTAATTCTTCACCTTCCTCTGCCCGATCACTGTTCACAATTGTTTCTGTAACAATCGGATTAAAATGCACTGGACGATTGTTGTATTGATAAAATACGAATACCAAAATCCCGGTAAGCAGAATAAAGAATTGCATTGGAATTTTAAGCACTGCATTGAACATTAGCCCCATTCGACTCTGCTTTAAATCGCTGCCCGAAATGTAGCGCTGCACTTGACTTTGATCTGTTCCAAAATAAGATAAGGCCAAAAACAAGCCACCAGTGAGTCCGCTCCAAATGGTGTAACGCGTGTTTACATCAAAATCGTAATTAATAATTTGCATTTTGCCATGAATAGCAGCTATATCGAGTGCTTCAGTAAACGAAACATGCGGAGCCAAATATTGAATCAAGGTATAAAACGCGAAAAACATTCCGCCCATGATTACCGCCATTTGCCATTTCTGAGTTAAACTAACGGCTTTAGTACCGCCAGAGACAGTATAAACAATCACCAAAAGCCCAATGCCTATAATCATCGTATTCAAATCCCAACCAAGCACAACCGAAAGCACAATGGCTGGCGCGTAAATGGTGATGCCAGCAGCTAAGCCTCTTTGCACCAAAAACAAAAACGCAGTTAACAATCTCGACTTAAGATCGAATCTGGTTTCTAAATATTCGTAAGCAGTGTAAATATTGAGTTTGTAAAAAATAGGAATTACGGTAACAGACAAAATGACCAATGCAATTGGTAATCCAAGATAAAATTGAAGGAATCCCATTCCCGATTCAAATGCTTGTCCTGGCGTGCTCAAAAACGTAATGGCCGAAGCCTGAGTGGCCATTACAGAGAGACCAACAGTGGCCCAATTTGCATCTTGACCACCGCGCAAATAAGAATTAAGATCTTGCTGTTTGCGCGTTTTCCAAGTGCCATAACCCACGATGGCCGCAAGCGTTGTTAAGAGTACAATCCAATCAAAAAGGTTCATCCGAAATAATTAGAAATGAAAGAGTAAAGCGCTATTTGGAACACTAAAAATCCAAGCACCAATAAATAAACCTTTGTCCAATTTTGAGGCTTCGATTCTTGCATTACGGCTGGTATTCTATCATGTTAACCAAAAGTCTGTAAGCACCTGGAACGCCCGCTGGCAATTGTCTGAAAAACGAAATTCCAGTGTAGAAAAAACTTCCTTCGCCATAGTTACATGTTATCAAACCACCGTTTTGATCTTCTTCGCCCTTGTCGTGCCAAGCAATCAATGGTTTATAATTTTCGTCCCATTCGCCCGCAAAGTAAAGTCCGCGCTCCTGAACCCAATTTTGCCAATCGGTATCAGTTATTTTATTGGGTGTTTTAAAAATCGGATGCTTCTTATCCAATAAAGTGACTCCGCTGTTTTCTTCCGTTACTCTATTCCGCGAAAGCGAAAATGGATACGGACCAATTTGCTCTATTTCAAGATCATAAGTAGTATTGTATTGCACAATCATATTACCACCTGCTTTTACATAATCCATCAAAAGCTGGTGGTAAGTTTTCACTTCAGTTGAAGTGTTAAACGCTCTAATTCCAGTGATTACCGCTTTGTATTCCTTCATTTTTTCCAAAGAAAGCTCAGCTAACGGAGTTTTATCGCCTTCGTAACCAATCAACCCAAGTGCGTCATCTACTTCATCTCCTGAGCCTTCTC
>CAZWXC010000182.1:0-5728 GCA_964637935.1 uncultured Flavobacteriales bacterium
GAGCTCCACTTTTTGATTGTTGCCCAAAAGCACCAATGTTTTGTTCGGGTCAAAATCGAGTTTAATAAATCGTTGCACTTTAAGCTCGAAAAATGCTTTTTGTTGGTAGTGAACGGAATTTCGAGACGTTCGGCTTTGGTGCTCGCGCCAAAGATGTGTGACCGAATTGGTCGCTTTCACGCTTAATCCATTTTCATACCAATCAAACACCAAATCATAGTCTTCAGGATAAACTGCATGATCAAACGAAACATTGCTTCGGTGGGTCATCCAATTGGCACTGGCAATCACACATTCACGGTAAATCCATTGCCAATGATCTTCATTCGTTGCACGGTTATTCAGCCATTTTTCGTAGGCTAAATAGCCTTCAGATATGGGTTCCTCGCCAAAATAATGCACCAAACCTGTGGCCACAGTGTTTTCATTTTTTGAAGCAAGTTCATACAAAGTAGCCAGCTTGTTTGGTGGCATTAGATCATCGGCATCCATGCGCGTAATGTAGTCTGCTGTTGACTTTGAAAAAGCCAATTGCAAAGCATCAATGATTCCCAAACCAGCGTTTTGAAGCACTGTTATTCGCTTATCGCGAAAGCTGCTGGCCAACTCAAAAGAATGGTCGCTTGAGTGATCGTTTACCACAATCAATTGCCACTCAGTAAACTGCTGATTAACGATGCTTTCTATGCATGGCGCTAGCCAAGGCGCGGCATTTTTCATGGGCATAATGATGCTTACAAGCGGTTTTGTATCAGCCATGAGCAATGTTAAGAATTTGCCCAAGTTTCAACCTCATTTTCAGTCGCTAATTAGTTTTTGACAAGTGTATAATCTTGCAATTTTTACTTTCAATTTGCTGCATTAAGTAAGTGCTTTGTCCGTGGAACATATCTATCATAAAATAGCTGAAGAATTGCTCGAAAATGCTATTTCGGTTAATGATCAAATTATTGATTTTGAAACGGTTGTGGCTTTACGCGAAGAAGCGATTACAGATTATGAAAACGGTGAGTTTGATAAGGCGCGCATCGGAAAAGGAATAGTAAAGCAGCGCATAATTGAAATACGTGGCGATCAGGTGCGCTGGCTTGATAAAGACCAAGCCACCAAAGCGCAGCTTACATATTGGACATGGATTGACGGACTCAGAAATTACTTGAGCGAGTTTTTCAGAATTCACCTTGAGCGCACAGAACTGCATTTGGCTTATTATCCAAAAGGAGCTTTTTACAGCCGACATTTAGACCAATTTAAAGAACATTCTGATCGCATTTTTTCCATCATACTCTACTTAAACACCGATTGGAAACAAGGTGATGGTGGCGAATTGCGTGCGTATGAAAAAGACGATTCGTTTACCGATTATGCCCCTTTGGGCGGCCGACTGATCATTTTTAGAAGCGATGTGGTGGAACACGAAGTGCTGGAAGCTCAGGCGCCACGAGTAAGTGTAACAGGTTGGATAAGAAGAGATAAGCTTATTTTCTGATTTGATTTTCATCCGCTGGGCGGAAATAAGAGCTGAAATCATTGACCATTCTTTTTCCCGTGTAGTGCAATGGAAGGTAGATGGCTATCCAATAAAATAGAAGCGATATCGCAAAGGCAAATGGTATATTACGATAAGACAAAACTGCAAATACAATGAAGATACTAGCCAAGATTGCGGTTTTTGGTTTGGTCTTGAATTCAATCAAAATCCCATTGTTTTCGGCACTTTGATAAGTGCCAATGGTTTGCACCAAACTAGAATCTTTTCCAAAACCAACTTGATTGCTTTCAAAATAAAATTGCCGTTTTTCAGGTTCAATAATGCCTCGATACGTTTTAGATGAGCTGTCAAAGTTCAAGACATCTTTGGCTTCGTTTTCTTTCAGAAAAACGCGAAACGCCTGCTCAAATTGAGCTTCGTTCAGGTTGCTTTTAAAGCTGATACGAAATGAAGAAAATGGGCCAATCACTTATTGAAAAACTTCTGTTCACAATATTAACATCTAATGACGTCCATTGCGTTGCGTCTGTTACTTTCGCCCATCATGACCCGCCCCAAAAAACTACTCTTCGTTGCGCTTCATCGCCCCAATCGTTCGCCCTCACAGCGCTTTAGGTTTGAGCAGTTTATGCCATTTCTTGAAGCTAACGGCTGGCATTGCGATTATGCAGCGCTACTTGATGAAGAAGCCGACCGTGTTTTTTATTCGCCCGGTTCTTATATCAGTAAGGCAAACATGGTTTTAAAAGGATTTAAACAGCGTTTAAAAGACCTTAAAATGGCCAATGATTACGATGTGGTTTTTATTCAGCGCGAAACATTTATTGCAGGCACCACTTATTTCGAAAAGCAGTTTGCGCGCTCGCGGGCAAAAATTGTCTACGATTTTGACGATGCCATTTGGATGCTCGATATTTCTGACGCCAACAAAAAACTCAGCTTTTTAAAAGACCCTTCAAAAACCAAAAAAATCATTGCGCTAAGCCACTTGGTCCTTGCCGGAAATCAATACTTGGCCGATTATGCTTTGCAGTTTAATAAGCATGTAAACATTATTCCAACTGTTGTAAATACCGACTATTTCAAAACCTCAAAGCCCGATCACAATGAAGTGATTACAATAGGTTGGAGCGGTTCGCAAACCACCGTGAAGCATTTGCTAGGCGCGCAACCTTGGCTGGCAAAAATTAAAGAGAAATATGGCGACAAAGTGCGCATGATGGCCATTTGCGAGCGAGACATACAAATGGATGGCGTGCCAGTGGATGTGGTGGCGTGGAATAGGGCAGAAGAGGTGCAAGCCTTAGACCGAATAGATATTGGCATTATGCCGCTTCCTGATGACGAATGGAGCAAGGGAAAGTGCGGATTTAAAGGCATTCAGTACATGAGCATGAGCAAGCCATGTGTGATGAGTCCGGTTGGGGTAAACCCCGAAATTGTAACCGATGGCGTAAACGGATTTTTACCCAAAACCGATGACGATTGGTTTACCACCGTGAGCACGCTGATTGAAAATGCCGAATTGCGCCACCGAATTGGTGCAGCTGGCAGGGCAACGGTAGAGCAACGCTATTCGCTCAATGCAGTTAAAAACCAGCTGCTTAATGCACTAAATGCTTTGGTAGATTAACTGCGCAGCCAACATTGCCGAAATGCTATTTTTGCGCCACTTTAAAAACAGCGCAGCATGAAGAAAACAGCCCTTTACGATAAGCACCTGGCACTTGGAGCTAAAATGGTTCCATTTGCGGGATATGATATGCCCGTTCAATACTCAAACTTGGGTGCCGAACATTTAAACGTTCGCCAAAATGTGGGCGTGTTTGACGTAAGCCACATGGGCGAGTTTTTTGTAAAGGGCCCAGGCGCGCTAGATTTGATTCAGCGCGTTACTTCTAACGATGCTTCAAAACTTACTCCTGGCAAAGTGCAGTATTCTTGTCTGCCAAACCAAGATGGCGGCATTGTTGACGATTTGTTGGTTTACTGTTTAGGCCAAGATGATTACATGTTAGTGGTAAACGCCTCAAACATGGAAAAAGACTGGGCTTGGATTCAGAAATTCAATACCGAAAACGTAAACATTACCGACCGTTCTGACGAGATGAGCTTGCTAGCCGTGCAAGGTCCAAAAGCTACGGCAGCCATCAAGTCATTGACCGATTTAGATGTTGCCTCTATGGAATACTATACCGTGCAAGTGGGCACATTTGCGGGCATCCAAAACGTGATTGTGGCAACTACAGGTTACACAGGCAGCGGAGGTTACGAGATCTACTGCGAAAACAAGGACGCTGAAGCACTTTGGGACGCCATTTTTGCCGCGGGCAAAGACCAAAACATTATGCCAGCTGGCTTAGGCGCTAGAGACACGTTAAGACTCGAAATGGGTTTTTGCCTTTACGGAAACGACATTGACGATACCACTTCGCCATTAGAAGCAGGCTTGGGTTGGATTACCAAATTCACCAAAGATTTTACCAATTCTGCTGCGCTATTGGCGCAAAAAGAAGCAGGCGTAAGCCGCAAGTTGGTAGGTTTTGACGAAATAGAAAAAGGTCCAATACCACGTCACGGTTACGAAATTCAAAACCTAGCAGGCGAAACCATTGGTGTAATCACTAGCGGAACCATGTCGCCAAGCATGAACAAACCAATAGCCATGGGTTATGTAGCGCGTGACTATATGAAGATTGGCACCGAAGTGCAAATCATGATCCGCAACAAAGCCCTGAAAGCGAAAGTGGCCAAGTTCCCGTTTTTGCAAATCGGCTAATAAGCCACAAACAATACAACTAATAAAATCCATGCTTCGAAAGAGGCATGGATTTTTTTATGCCCAAAAAACACCTAACTAACGCTTTTCAATAAAAAATACATGACCAATGCCGTTATGTAGCCTAAAATGTTTTATGCTTGTAAGGAGCTAACGGTGGGGTGCTGAAAAGGTGGATTTCGCATATATACTCGTTATCAGCAACCCTAAGACGACAGCACACTACAAAACAGCATTAAATGAAAGAAATTGGAAGGTTTCTATTACTTATTTTACTGATTATAACAGGTGTTTGGTTTTACCGCAGACATCAGGAAAATGAACGTAAGAAGAAAGAACTTGAAGCTGAACAGGCTAGACAACGTGAACTAGAAAGACAAAAGTTATACGACTTTTTCAAATCAAAGCTAGACAAGATAACAACAGCTAAAAACAAGTTTGCAAAATACCTCGACCTTAAGACTGGTTATTTTACAAACTATCAACTGATAACTTGGAAAACCGAGCAAACAAATCTTTTTAATGAAATCAAAGGGAAACCCTTTGATTTCATTAATCTTTCAAGTGAAGAAGTTAACTCAATCAAGACTTTTAATGAATATTTCAATAATGCTTCGACTTTGAGAAATGACTTCAATAAACAATTTATAAAGGAAGAACTAAAAACATACAGCAAATTCTTTGACAATATTGAAGGAAGAAAACTTGATATTCAACAACGAACCGCAGTTGTAACAGATGAAGACAATAACATTGTCATTGCAGGTGCAGGTTCTGGTAAGACAACAACTATTGTTGGAAAAGTAAACTATGTTCTTGAAAGATATAAAGTTCGACCCGAAGAGATTTTACTTATTTCATTTACAAACAAATCTGCCACAACACTTGCCGAGAGAATTGACATTGAAGGAGTAGAAGCAAAAACCTTCCACAAATTTGGAAAAGACATTATAGTTGAAGCAGAAGGAAGACAACCAAGCATTTTTGAAGAAGCACAATTTAAACCGTTACTTACACGATATTTTTCGGAGTTAATTAAGAATGTTAGTTACCTTCAATTAGTCACTGAATATTTTACGAACTTCTTAAAACCAGCTAAATCGCAATTTGAATTTGAAAATCAAGGTGATTACATCCAATATCTCAAAGACCAAAATTTCAAAAGCTATAAACTCAAAGAAGTACCAACAAATGGAAGAATGACCTACAAAATGGAAGTGGTAAAAAGCATAGAAGAATGTAAAATCGCAAATTTCCTTTTGTTCAATGGTGTCAACTATGAGTATGAATTTCGTTACGAACACGACACAGCAACCGAAGTATTTAGACAATACAAACCTGATTTCACAGTAATTCAAAACGGTAAGAGAATTTATATATACACTTTGGGATTTCACGAAACGGAAATGTTCCAAGTTGGTTCACAGGTGACGGAGTTCGTTCAGCGAGTGAAAAAT
>CAZWXC010000183.1:0-5707 GCA_964637935.1 uncultured Flavobacteriales bacterium
GCTGTTATTTCGCTCATTTGGTGGTGGTTGGTGGTGGTTGGTGGCAGTTGGTTCAGCTCAAATTTAATTTGGTTTTGATTGCTAACACCAGAACTGATCAATGTCAGAAAATAGAAAAGCGGCTAGAAAGTTTGCACCCCATCACCGCTTTTCCGACCTAACTAAACAGCTCTTGTTATTCTAACTCCAAGTTTCCTTGGCTCAGTTTGATATCTATTTTTCTATTTCCTGGATTGTTGCCAACGGTTCCGGCCTTTTCAATACTCAACATTTCTTTTTCGTTCTGTGTCAGTTTGCTGTTTGATGGCACATCTAAGTTGCCCATCGTAACCAAGCAATGAAAGCTGTAAGAAACGCCACTGGCCACCTCTACCTCTACTTCGCCCGCTTCTGCATCAATTTCTACATTGGTAAAACTGGACTCAATCTGATCAATCTCAAAGCCACCATAGCTCACATCGGCTATCAAAGAATTGGTCACCGAACCTATTTCTATGTTCGAAAAACTTGATTTCAAATTCAAAACGTCTACCACATCAAGATCCAAATTATCGTAAGCCGACTTTAATTCTAACTGACCTGCTCCGTCAATATCAAGGTTAGAAAACGAAGATTCAATCTTGATTTTCGCACTATGATTTAGTTCTAAATTACTGTAGCTCAGTTCAATTTGCCCCGTTTTCAATTCAGCGATATCTGCATTGCCAAAACTCAAATCAATCTTACTGCTGGTGCCCAATAATTGCCCCGATTTTAGCGATCCATAACTCAGGTTAAAATCTGCATTTCCTGTTAAATCATTGATATAAATATCTCCAAAAGCGTTGGTCAATTTAGTGTTCATACTTTTTGGAATTGACACGGTATAATCAATATTCAGATCCGCATTATTGACCTTGTTCATGTTGTTTAAACTGGTCTGAATACTTAACGTTCCGCCATTTATTCGCTCTATGATTTCGATTTTATCAAGCATTTTTTGAGCCGATGATTCTGAGGATAAATTGACATGAATCAACACTTTGACCTCGATGTTTTTTTGATCGCCTGTGGTCACAAGTATTTTACCATACTTATTACTGATGTCTATGTTTTGAAAATCGCTGGCAGTGTAGCTTCCTGACCACGTTTTTTCAAATTCTTTGTTTGCATTTTTTGCCAAACTCGTGAAAGAAAGAACTAAAAATGCAAGGAAAATGTTAAGCGTTTTCATGAGATGATTGGTTTTGATGGTTTTGGTATTTCTGAATAAACAGCAAGTGCTTGTCGAGTAATTGTAAACGTGTTCGGTAGTTTTCGATCATGCTTGTAATAATGCGCTGATCGCCTGGATGCACAGCCAATTCTGATTTCAAATAATCGTATTGATGTTCTAGCAATTCTAAATTCTTGTTTAATAATTCAATCTGATTTTGGTTTACACCAAAGGCTGAAAGCATGTTCTTAGATTGAACGATTTCTTGGGTATAAAACGCCTCAACCTCAGCCATTTCGGGCGAAACTTCTTTCAGGGCCATGCTCGTGTTTTCGGTTTCTTGCGGTGCATCAGGTAGGTTTTTCATGACAGTTGAAATGCCCACAAAAAGTACAATTACTGCTGCGGCCCACCAGATCATTTTCAGTGGATTTGAATGCTCCTTTCCGGCTAGTTTCTTTTCAAAAACTGCGGCATGCTTGGCACTTGGCTCGGCATCATCAAACTGCATGCGCTGTTCTCGAATGTACTTTTCAAACGAATCTTCCATCAGTTTTTGCTTATTAAAAGTTGTTTCAATTGGTTGCGACCACGGTTGTATTGTGAGCGCGAAGTAGAGCTGGTGATCGATAGTATTTCTGCGATTTCTTCGTGGTCAAATCCTTCAAATAAATAAAGGGAAAGCACTACGCGATACCCATCGGGTAAAGCTTCCATGGCTGCTTTTACTTCTTGAACCGAATAAGGTAAATCTTGCTTTTCTGGTTCAATTTCAGGTGTGGTTTCTAAACCTTCTACAAAGCCATCATAGGTCGCTTTTTGGCGCAAACTGTTGATGCTTTTGTTTACCACAATGCGCTTGAGCCAAGCGGTAAACGTGCTCAAATCATGCAAAGTGGGTAAGTCATAGAAGGCTTTCAGAAAAGACTCTTGCATCAAATCTTCGGCTTCAAAACGGTCTTTCACAATTCGCAGAGCAGTATTATACATGGCTTTGTAATAAAGATGATACACCTGCATTTGCGCATGCCGATCACCGCTTTTGCATCGTTTCAACATATCTGCATGTATGCTCTGAACCGATGAAGGCGAAATGGTTTGCATTTGATTTGAGGTTGTTTTCATCCTGTTTTCAAGCTAAAGACAAATGCCAAATTGAAGTGATGCATGTAGATGAAAAAATTTCGAAAAAAATTTCGATTTGCATAATAGAAGACTAAACTGAAGCCCTACTTTAAATTGTTAATCCTTTAAAAATCAATAGTTCAAAAAGGATTAATCGTATTACAAACTCGAAATGAAAAATATTGGTTCGTCAATACACTTACTACTTTTTACTGGCTTTCGCAAAAGGATTGTAATCTAGGCAGCGATCAACCCAATTGTCTAAATCTTCATCAAAATCATATCCATCAGCATCAATAAAAAGATATCCTTTCATTGGCTTGCCGCTAAAATCCATTGGGCGCGCACCGGGTAATTTGAGATGGTTGTGCGTGTCGTCCGGATTTAGGCGTACCATCAAATCATTCTTCACAATACCGATACACATTTTGTCATCTACCATAAAACACAAACCGCCCATCATTGCAAGCTCTCGGTAGTTTACCTTGCGCAGTTCAAGCGCTTGTCTTAATCGGTCTGCTAAAAATTGATCGTAAGCCATAATAGATTCGTTTATTGATTCGGAAAATTAAGACAAAGCGTTGAAATCAATTGATTTAAAATATGCTCACACGGCAACACATAAAAGCGCTTATCGCAATGCCAAGTATTGGTTTAAGGGAATCAATTATGCCCTACCCTGCCTTTGCGCTTGAGGCAGATCAAAACGAAATGCAAAATGCATTTATCGAAGTGAGCAACCAGCGCTTTGGTCATCAGATGGAGAGCCTGTTTATACAGATCATCGAGCATATGCCAAACTATGAATTGATGATCGAAAACCTGCAAATTTTTGATGGGAAAAACACGCTTGGCGAATTGGATTTCATTGTTAAAAATCAAACAACTGAAAAACTCATTCACATAGAACTTGCAGTAAAGTTTTACATATACGAACCCAATGACATTGAATTAGCAGGTTTTGTTGGTCCAAATCATCATGACTCGCTGCTCGATAAAATCAATAAACTAAAGGAGCGTCAATTTCCACTATTACATCACAAGCAAGTAAAAAACATGCTCGAAAGCTTGGGAATAACCTCTGAAAGCATTGAGCAATTGCTCTGTTTTAAGGCCTTCATTTTTGTTCCTAATGATTTAGAGTTAAAGCCTTTCGCAGAAATAAACAATGCGTGTGCTGCAGGCACATACATTAAACAAGAAGCATTTACCGAAAGTGATTTCGGAGCTTATGAATTTCATTTTCCACCTAAAACAGACTGGATTTTAACCCCAAATGATTCACCAAATTGGCTTTCGTTTAGCCAAGCTCAACTTTTGCTGCAAAGCTTTTTGGAAAAGAAAAATGCCCCAATGGTTTGGATTAAAAACCATGAGGGCATTTCGAGAATGTTTATCGTAGATTAGCCTAACGCTTAGGTCTATAAACCGTAAATACACGACTTACATTAAATCCAAAATGAATATCGCCATCAAGCCAGCTGCCGCGGGTTTCGGTTAAAAACGCAGGCTCAACCATGCCAGTAGAGTTGGTCAAATGCAATTGAAACACGTGACCTCCTGTTTCGATATCAAAGCCAATAGACAATGAGTTTTTGTACTGTGCATCTAATTGCCCCGGAAGCGCATAATAATACTCTGCATTAATGGCTACGCGTTTATTGAGCTTGATGCGACCTGCAACGCCCATCAGCAATACATCATTTGCTTCTGCTTTGGTTTGAACAAAGTTTCTGTGCACATGGGTTGGCATTATTTGCAATGAAAACCCATCGCTAAACTTTCTGCCGATGATCAGCTGATTGGTGTAAAGCAAGCGGTGCGAAAAATAATAGGGTTGCTGTTCTACGTTGTTTTTAGGATTGGCATCAATGGCAAAATCTGATACAAACAAAGCCGAAATTGGGATGTTTTTCACGCCCGTTTGTTGTCTTAAAAACTTCACTTTAGCAAAACCATCGTAGTATTTTATAGCGCCACCGCTGCGACCAACACCAACGTTGAGCCACTTAGTCACACCATAATCAAAACCAATACGCATCAGCGCATTGTCTAATCCAAATGCGTTTAATGCACCAGAATTGAGTGTTCCAAAACGGTGCGAAATTTTAAAATCCATCACACCGTGGGCATTCATTTCAAACGAATGGCCATTGATGATCCGCGTAGTTTTAAAACCAGCAGTTGCATATACAGGTTGTGGCTCTTCTTCGCCCAGCATGTCAAGCATATCATCTTGAGCAGTAAGGCTATTCGGAATAAAAAAGGCCCCGAAAGCAATCAGGGCCAATATGTGCTTCAACTTCATTTGTTATTTTTTGAAAATAGCTAGCGTAACGTCTATGGTTACTTCTAATTCTTTAGCGATTTTTTCACGAACAGTATTTGGAATTTCAATCTTGTAATCTTCTGGATTCACCATCATTTTAGATTTCAAAATGTATTTCCCATCCTTTTTAGTTACTGTGCCTTTTTCCGTAATTTCTTTTGAAACTCCGTGCATTTCTAGGGTGCCTTTTACGGTCACGTCCATTGGTTTATCGCTCGCTTTTGATGCATCAAAACCAACTATTTCACCTTTAAAAGTAGACTTAGGAAAGGTGTTAGATTCCATATAATTCTCGTTGAAATGCTCTTCCATCAACGCTTTTTCAAATTCAAATGATTTGATCAAAGCAGAGAATTCAAGCTTACCTGTTGCTTCATCTAAAATGGCGGTAACCTTGTGGTTTTCAGCTTCTATATCTTCAATAGGTGTTGAGCTATAAAACTTGATATAACCATCACGAGTGAAGTATTTATCTTGAGCAGAAGCACCGAATGCTAAAAATAAAGCCAGTGCAGAAATGATTGTTGTTTTCATAAAAAGATGTGTTTAGTTGAATTTTACTTTATTAAAATAGCACGTTTAAGTTCAAGAACGCCCCCAGGCATCATTGATTCGGCATCGCCATTAAAACCCGAGCACACACCTTTTACAGTAATGTTATCTGCTAATTCGGCAGTTTCTAAAGGGTTTTGAAATGAGCAGCTCACTACATACATGTCGTCTGAACTTATTTTTACAGCAGTAATTTTTCCGTCAGTCTTTTCAGGCTCTCCCATAACTGGGCCAGAAATTTCGATCACTTGATCAATGTACTTTGCTGCCGAAGCAGTTTGGTCATCTAAAAATTCTTGAACCGCATTATCTGCTGTCATCGAAAATACAGCTTCAATATCAGCTGTTTCGTCATGGCCTTTGCTGAACAAATAAGTTCCGATTCCGAAACCTATGGCAGCTGTAAGAATCAATATTGGAATGAGTTTTTTCATCGTTTGGTTGGTTTAGTTTTCTGGGTAGTTATTGTTGATCCAAGAGGTTAAGATAGTTAATTGAGATTGTGG
>CAZWXC010000184.1:0-5659 GCA_964637935.1 uncultured Flavobacteriales bacterium
TTCTACCTTCTTGGCAAGTTCTGCGTTTTTATCGTTTAGCTGTTTGTTTTCCACCTTTTGGGTGTTGAGCTCCATTTTCACCTCTGCCTTTTCAGCGATCAAGCTTTGGTTGAGTGTATTTAGCGAATCTATCGTTACCAAATAATCCTTCATCACTTCGCGCAATGTAGCCGCTTCTTTTCGGAGCTTATAAATGATGTAAGCATCATCTTTATGCTTTTCGGCTTGCGCCAAAAGCTGCTCAATTTGTGCGCGCTGCTCAGCCACTTGAGCATTCATTTCTTCATTATCTGTAATGGCAGCATCGTATTGAGCAAGCATTTCTTCGAGCTCAGCTTGCAATGCAGATTTTTCAACCGAAAGATCTGTATTGTTGGTCACAAGCTCTACGTTTTCTTGATGCGCTGTGAAGTATAAATACAAGGTGAAAACATTGGTAAGAAGCAGAAACAACGTAATGTAAATCAGCCCTTTTTTTCCTTTTTGTTCAGTTTGGTTGGTTTCAGACATAATAAGTCTTGATTCAGAGATTTTTGACAAAAGTATCAACGCTTTGAGGCGATTTTGATGCGCTGTCAACTAATTATTTGCAATTGATTGTTAGGTGTTTATCTCTCAATGGATTCTTGCACTGACTGAGATAGTCGAATTTATCATCTCTTACCTCTTGATTTTGTCAAAAAGCATTTCATTTCCAACAGGTTAAAAAGAATAAACAAAGGCACAATCTTAAAATAACGTTTAGCAAGTCTTTTTGGCTCTTTTGCAAGTCGATATAACCATTCAAGGCCCATTCCTTGAACAAAATTTGGTGCTTTTTTAACTCTTCCAGTATGAAAATCGAATGCTGCGCCAATAGTTACTATCAGTTTTACCTGAGTATATTTTGCCAATCTATGCGCAAAATAAATCTGCTTTGGTGCGCCAAGACCCACCCAGACCATGTCTACTTTCTTCGAGTTTATATCATCAGCTATCTCCATTATTTCTTCTTCGCTCAGGGTTTTAAAAGGTGGACAATGCGTTCCAACTATTTGATGATTTCCCCATCGCTGGCAAGTAAGTTTTAAGGCTTCAGCCACTCCTGGTGCGCCACCGCACAAATAATGATTCAACTGCTTTTTGGCTGTTGATACGACCATCGATTTAAAATAATCTGGTCCACTACAACGATTTGCTTGCTTTGCCCCTTTCCATTTTAACATCCAAACCGATGGCACACCATCTGGCAAATTCCAATGATATTGATGTAAAATCTTCGCAAAATCAGCATCCATTTTTGCCGTAACCAGCACATTAGCGTCAGACGGACTTATTAGCAAGTTTTTGGGCTGACCATCCAATATTATTAAGCTGTCGCTGATGAGCTGATCAAATCCCTTATCGTATAATTCTGTTCCTAAAACCCTCATTTCGAAAGCACCCGTTGATATGTGTTCATCAGCAGGTCATATACTGCCTTTTCATTATATTTTTCTTTAAAATTGGAGAAAGCTCGGGATGCAAGCTGTTGCTGAAAATCAATATCTTGGTCAAGCATTTCTACTTTTTCAAATAAATCTTGCGCTGAATTAGGCTCGAATAAAAGTCCATTTGTTCGGTGATCAAGCATTGACTTCATGGCTCCCAAATCACTAGCAATAACGGGCGTTTTGGTAGAAAAAGCTTCTAGAATAGTCATCGGCATTCCTTCATAGCACAATGATGGAAACAGCAGCGCCTTAGCATTGAATAAGCATTGTAGGGTGTGATCATGACTCATTTGTCCTAAGAGCTCTAGATTCTTTACTGATTTCAGCTCATTTGAAAGCACACCACTTCCTATAATTTTGACCGGCAAACTAAGTTTCGGAGCAATTTCAGCCAAAAGTTTTAGTCCTTTATTTTCTTCCAATCTGCCTATGTAAACATAGAAATTTTTTGACGCTAGCGAAGCTGGAAATTGAAACTCAGGAATAAAATTCGGCTTTACAGTAAGCAACTGTTCGTCTATACCAGCCGCAATAAATTTCTCTTTCGCGAAAGCGGAAAAACAGAAGAATTGATCGACCAATGTATTCCATGTATTTCGAGACTTATTTTGCTCGATTAATCTAGCTACAGCCAACGTTTGTATGGCCGAATCTCGATAACACTTTTTTAAAACCGCACCATATGCAGATGATCCAAGGCAATCTTCACATACTTTTCCCTGTCTTAAAAACAAGCCATTAGTGCAAATGTGTCGGTAGTTATGAAGCGTTTGCAGCACCGGTGTTTTTGAGTCTTTGCATGCTTGAAACACAGAAGGAGAAAAAAGAGGAAACGTATTGTGTACATGACACACATCTGGCTTTTCTCGCTTCAAAACAATCATCATTTCAGCGTATGATTTTTTAGACCACGCTGTTTCGTTGGCCAATTTCAATTTCTCAAAAACGGAAAGTGTGTTGATCTCGTCATTGGTTTTGAAAAACGTAACCACCTGATGACCAAATTTTTCGAGCAGCGCTTTTTCGTTGGCTACCACGGTATCTTCTCCGCCAGATTGCTGATAGTAATTATGAACTAGTAGTATTTTCAACTGCGTTGCTTTTGTCTGACCAATAAAAAATAGAAGTGATGAACACGAAAAACGTGAGTCCATGATGTCGAAGCATGGTTGACTCAGTAATGCTATAGCAAGCAAAAAGGAAAAGAACGAAACCTAGAAGCAAGTTTTTGTGCTTGAGAGCAGACTTAAACAACGCCATAAAAATGCTTAGAAATGCTGCTAAAGCTGCAATACCATTGGTTAGCCAATACTGCAAATACATGTTGTGCGCATTAAATCCTTCGCTCAATGCTATCTCAAAACCCTTTTCTCGATATATTTCTTCCAAGACTTGCATTCCGTTGCTTGTTCCATAGCCTAGTAACCAATGCGCTTTAATTGCATCAATAGCGCTTTGCCACAGACCCAAACGCATAGTTAATGGTGAAAGATGGGCATCATCAAACTTAAAATTGAAGTCGAAGGCTTCAACCTTGGTTTTGGTAACATAGCCAGCAAACAAAACACCGGATACTAGCAGCAATGCCATGATTCCTTTGAGTCGATTACTCCCAGAAAATTTTTTTCGATAAGAATAAAGCAACAAAACACTCACACTGAGCGGAAACAAAATGCCGAAAACCGCAGATTTGAGTAGAAAAATCAATACCGCAAACAAAACAAATGCAAGCAAAAGCAGAGCTTTTCTCACACGAGAATAGTCTCTTGAAACAAGCTCATTTATGACCCACAAACCACATACATTCAAATAAAGGGCAAAGTATACCGCATGCAACCTTATTGGCTTGGTTAACAATTGATGCATGAAATGATTGTATACAAAATGATCTTTTTGCGTGGCCGAATACACCGTACCGTTCTCAAAAAAATGAAGTGTTGCAGCCACCAAACAGATTACACTAGCCACTGAGCTTGCGGCAACAAACAGATTCATCAGCTTGCTAAGCATTGAGCGATCGAAAAGCAAAATGATTTGAGTAAAAAAGGGCAAAAGCAACATGGGAGCATGCTTTAGCAGAACCTTTCCGCCAGAGCTTAGATCGTTTGTATATAGCAAGCCAAAAGCCAAAATCACGAATAGCAAGACATAAGATAGCAATGGCCTTGCAACGCTAAATCTTAGCTTTTTATGATAAAGAGCGAAGGCAAACATCAAACCCAGCAAAACCAACCCTGCTGTATTTAACTGATGTGGCAGGTAAAAACTCACGGTATAAAAGGCCAATGAAAAGGAGGCGATATGATCAAATCTCAGTTTCACGTTTCACTCAAATTTATTGGCTCATTTGGGTTTCCGTAAGCGTTCCATCTTATAAAAATGAAGGCCAAGCTTGTCCATAAAACTGCCATCTCATATATCGGTATTGTAACACCAATGGTAAGAAGCGGAATTAAGAACATGCCCCAAAACACCATTCGATTCCAAGCAGCGCTTGGCGCAAGTTTGCTCACTTGTGTATAGATGATTTTATAAATCACAAACATGAACACGAAGCCTAGTAAACCGGTGTTAAGGAATATACTCAGAATAGCGTTGTGCGGGTCGTAGGTGTCTTTAAGATGATCTGAAACGGTGAGCGGCCACCAATTTTTGGGAGACGCGAATGTCTGGAAAAGTTCAAATGGTGATCCTATACCCTTTCCAAACAAATAATTCCAAAAGCTGAACTCTTTGATGGAGTCTATATAAACATTCCAAATAGAACCGCGGCCAGTAAGCAGCTGCGGCAGAAAGTAATAACCCGTTTTTTCGTAAACCGACTTAAAATAGTAAAACAAAAATGGAACGATAACAGCAGCCAAAAGACTTCCGTAGGCGAAAATTCTTTTACGATCTATAATTCTAAATTGAGATAAGCTTCCTCGATTTACGAAGGTGATGTAAAATAAAAAAATCAGGATTATACATCCAGAAACAGCTTTGAAATAAGTCAATAACGAAGCGAGAATTAGAAATAATAACAACCAAAATGATTGTTGCTCCTTCTTAAAAAATAAATGAATGCTCGTGAAGCATAATATCACCGACAGCTCTGCTCCATGGTACAAAAAACCATTTGGCCTAGGATAATAAACTCCATCTATGATGGCAGAATTGACATAGGTAGCATTCCAAAAAGTAAGTGGCAAGAGATGAAAATACTGGAAGACGGCAATTAAAACAGGCACCCACATCAACGTGAAATAACGCTTTTCATATTTCAGCATTAAAGACATAGGAATTCGCTTATTGGCAACTAAATCGATTGCAATGACCAAAACAAATGGACCGAAAAAAAAGTCAATCAGATCTTTAATATGCCATTGATCTAGAAAAACCTGGACAACAAGAAAAAGCAATCCAAAGTAAGCAATCCATTTTTTAGTGGGATTGATAAGGATAAGATACAATGCAACCAAAAACGTAAGCCCAAACCCAAGAAAATGAATTTTGATAGGAAAAGGAGGAACAACATTACCTAAAATAATGAGCAATGGAGTAATGCTGAGCAACTCAAGGAAAATGATTCTTACGAAGTTTTCGCGATCAAAAATCATGACTCAAAATCCATTTTTTGAATAACACGCAAATATTGCTGTGGCAGCACTATGGCCAATGGCAGCAGAGAAACACAGGTGGCCATGATTACGCCTGAAATGCCAAACAAACCTAGCAACCATATAGACAAAGGAATATTTATGAATGCCGAAACAATGATGGTATTTCGCTGTGCTTTTAGCTCAGCAACAGCATTCAAAAAATAGGAGAAAATGGCAATCCAAGCAGTGAGCATTGCCGAAACTGCCATAATCAAAGAAAGAATTGCAGGTATTTCAATTTCTTTACCAATCCATAAACGATACGCATAAGGAGCAACCATAAACATCACTATCGCAAGAGCAGCAAAGGCAAGCCAAACCTGAAGCAAAATTTTAATGTTCTTCTTTATCCAAGACACATCTTTTTGATATGCAGCATCTGTAAAAGACGACCAATATGGTACAATTATCAGGTTGAAACCAACTAGTATGATATTGAAGTACTTGAATGCAATGTTGTAAAGCGCCACTTCTGTGCCACCTAATAAATTAATGATGATAAGGTTGTCGGTGCTATAAATAACCAACGTACAAATCTGAATGAGA
>CAZWXC010000185.1:0-5631 GCA_964637935.1 uncultured Flavobacteriales bacterium
CATTATATTTATATTTTACTTTGAGACAGATTTTCTTCTTCCAATTCTTCAAGCAAGTCATAACCCGTTTTTATTGGCATATTAATATCAAGCAAGAGTAAAACAGGCTCTTTCAATGTTTCAGGAATTTGTAAAAAGTCTTTTATAAAAAATTCTGAATCTTCGTAGCTGATGATTTCGCTAAACGGAAGTACATCAGAAACTACATCTTGATGAAGAAAAAGGGTAGTGGGGTTGTCATCCACTAGATATACTTTTTTAAACTGCATTTTTATTTATTCAGTTGGTTAAGAGGAAGAGTGATGGTGAATGTACTGCCAATATTTGGAGTGCTTTTAACATCTATTTTTCCTGCGTTTCTATCAATTATCTTTTTAATGACAAAGAGGCCAACTCCGTAGCCTTTGGTTTTTTCGCCTTCTTCGGTGCGATTAAATAGACTAAAAATTTTATTGTTTGGATCGGTCAAGTCCATACCCATTGCATTGTCTTCAACCTTGAGCACAACTTCATTTTCATGATGTAAAACGTGCACATTAATGATTGCTTTTCTGTCAAGAGGCGTGAATTTAATGGCATTTGAAATCAAATTGACCAAAATTATCTTGATGATGTGACGTGAATAAAAGAGTTCATTCAATTCAAAATGATAATTCAATTCATGTTCTCTGCTAGCAAACAGATACTGTGTTTCTAGTTGAATAGCAGTTTTTAATTCTTCGTCATTTACAATTCTGTACTGTGAGTCTATTTTTCCTTCGGCACGTGATAAATAAAGAAAACCTTGCACAATACTTACCATTTGGTTTACCGAAAGGTCTAATCGATCAACGATTTTATTGCGCATTTCTACATTTCCAAGTTCAATGTATTTGCGCAGCATAGTAATCAAACCTTGAAGGTTTGAAGTGTGGTTTTTGATGTCATGCGCCATGCCATGATTAAAACTGTCAAGAAAATCATTTTTAGATTGAAGTTGCTCATTCACTTCCATCAACTCTCGGCTACTTATTTCGTCAGATCTGCGGTGAAGATTTCGCTCATCATCCACAAAAAAATACGACTCATTAATAAGCTCAATAAATTTGGTCAGTTTTTCAGCATCAGTTAACGCATCGTCTTCAAGGCTTTTTTTGACTTGACGTTTTAGCAGTCGGTGCGTATTTCCGGGTAATTCAAATTGCATATTAAGCTGCTTCGAAAAGGGTAGTTATAGTAATGGTTTGATTGTGCAACAGACATTGCCCGCTTTCATTACAAGGCGAAAGTTCTGAATATGAGTAGAATCCACTCATTTTTGTGTTTGGCCCTAAAACTTCATGTGCTTCAGTTAGTTCTTCTTCAGTTAGTGGACCAAGAATTATCCTGCGACCAACACAACTTACAACTATCGCAAAAGATTGATTATCAATTGCATTTGCAGCAAGTTTTGCAGATTCAGCACCTCCAGATATAACATTGTCTTGGTATGTTTTCATGAGCTGCACAGTCATTCCTTCTTCTACTTGACCAAAAAGGACTAGCGACCCTGCTTTTTCATCTACCGTTTGTACGCTTCTTACAATGGGTTTATCCAAGCTTTTTGAACTAATGTTTAGCGGAAAATGGAGCGCACTTGCTGGTAATTGGCTCGCTTTATCGCCCAAGTAATCTTTATACAAATCAAGCGCAGGTCTATGATCAATTTCGAAAATGATATTTCCTAAGCATTTGGTTATTTTCCTTCTTGGACCAAATGTATCCATGCCGCTATGCAGTCCATATTTTGCCTGTATTTTATCGCCATAAAGTCCAATAAGCACAATGCGGTCATAAGCCAAGTTATCTCCAATTCCTATAATGGTTTTTTGAAACTGTAAATCATCACCAGCTGCACCCCCAGAAATAGGAATGCTGTTTTTTAGGGTTTGATTGAGTCTTTGAATCACACGTTCGAGATTAATACCCGAGCACGAAAAAAGCAGTAGATTTTTAAGTCCTTCGTTTGGAATGCTTTGTATCAGGTAATCGGCCACTTCTTCTTCAGTTTTTCCAGCAAATTGAGTGTGGCTTAGTTCAATTTTGGTATGCTCAAATGCTAATGAATTAGCCACAATATTGTCATCTAAAATGCTATCAGAAAGTATATTGCCGGCACCACTAATTGAAATCACTGCTGCTTTTGGATAAGTAGCTTGAAACGCTGTAAGTGCGCCAACATTTGTTTCTAAGGTTTTTCTTGAGCCAAACAAAAGCGCCAATTGTGGATGGTTTTCATGGGACAATGGAGATTTCCATTCGCCATTGTTTAAAGTGTACTGGTTGATTCGTAACATTTCTCTTTTATATTTTAATTCCCATTATGCAAACATCATCTGTTTGCGGATTATCACCTTTCCATGCTTTAAAGGCATGGTTAATTGCTTTTTCTTGCTCATCGCTCGGCAATGTTTCAATGGAGATAAAGAGATTTTTTAATCCTTTTTTCATGAATCGTTTCCCGCTCTTTTCTCCAAATTGGTCGATAAAGCCATCTGTGAAAATGAATATTTGGTCACCAGATTTTATATCAACAACATGATCACTAAAGGGCATTGGAGAATCATTGAAGCCAACATGCTGTTTATCTCCTTTCACTTCAATTATCTTTTGATCTCGCAAAATCCAAAGAGGTAAGTTGGCGCCAGCATAGAGTAGGTGCATTGATTCGTAATCAACTACGCAAAATGCCGCATCCATGCCATCTTGAAGGTTGTACTCGTCTTTGGTTTTGAAAAATTTCTGCAATTCTGTTCGAGCAAAATCAAGCGCTTCACCGGGTGTTTTTACATCAGGATCGGTCATGGCTTGCTTAAGCATACTACTGCACAATAAACTCAGCATAGCGCCCGGAATACCGTGCCCTGTGCAATCAGCCACCACAAAAGCAGGCACTCTTTTTTGATCATCGCCAATGCGAACTTCTTCAACTAAAAAGAAATCACCGCTCACCACTTCTTTCGGTTGGTTGATTACAAATGAGTCTTTGATAATATTGGTACGATGACGGTAATCAGGCAGCGTGGCTTTCTGAATGCGCAGCGAGTAGTTTATGCTCTGCACAATATCTGCGGTTTGCTCCAGAATGATGTCTTCTTTTTGCACACGTTCGGTAATGTCTTGCTCAACAGCTATGTACTTGATTTCGTTACCTTCAACTACAGGGTCAATATTCATTTGAATCCAAACTTCTTCGCCAGATTTTGTGTAGTTGATCACCTGCGTTTGTACGGGTTGCATAGAAAGCAGCTTTTTGAAAGCTTTGTCAACTTCCTTCATGTTGGTTTTTGGTCCATTCAAAAACTCACCTGGATTTTTGCCCAATACAAAAGCAGATGAATAACCAAAGAATTTTAAGAAAGCATCGTTGGTCCAAATAATCTTCAAGTCCTTATCCATAATAAGGATCAGGTTATTGGTTTTTTGTGCTACAAGCGAAAGTGTTTTAAGGTTTTCCTCGTAGTGCTTATTAATGGTGATGTCTCTGGCAATGGCTTGAAAACGCTTGATTCTTTTGCTGCCATCGGTTTCGAAAATGGCCTTCACATTCTGACCAATCCATAGAAGTTCACCAGTGTATAATTTGATCTTGAATTCAAAATAAGTTTCTTCAATGCCTGCTTTGAATTGAGCCGCATAAAAATCAGAAACCTCTTTCAAGTGCTCAGTCGCAATCACATCAGAAACATGCCTGCCCAACAAGTAATCTTTTGGATACTTAAACTGTGTGGTCATTGATTCGCTCACAAATGTGAAGTAGCCTTTGTAGTTGCATGAATACAGAATATCGCTGGCATTTTCGATGATAAACTTATACTCTTCTTGCAGCGTTTTTTGTGCGGTAATATCAGTCCACACTTCAATGTATTGATCTGCATCGGTCACAGAATCATGATTGAGGGTCGAGGTAATCAACACCCAAATTAGGTCATGGTTTCTATTGAAAAGAGCAACTTCTTTTGTTCCTAAATAGGGAATGTATGTATTCTGATTGCCTCTACTCTGGCCAACTTCAGCTTCTTCCGTTGTCACAAAATCAAGTAGGTGGTCAATGCGTTTGCCAACACTTTCGGTGCTATGTAAAAGCGTCAATTGCTCAAAGCTAGTATTGCACCATTTAATCAAGCCGTTTTCATCGAGTATCACTACTCCATTATTCACCGAAGTGGCCACTTTTATCAGCGTTTCAACTTCTCGCTCAAGCTCTACGGATGTGGTAATATCTTGACCAATCTCTATCAAGTATTGATTATCAAGCACATAGACTTTCCATCTAAAGTTTAGTGATTTATTCTCGACCTTTAAAACATTATCATATCCATAGCTTTTGCCAGAATTTAAGGTTGTTTTGATGATCGATTTTTTCTCAATGATCTCTTCTTGGCTGAGACCTATTGCGCGCCAAAAGCGCTGCCCCAACAGTTCAGATTCTGACTGGTTAAAAAGCTTAGAAACCATGTTGTTGATGTAAATTACTTTTCCGTTTACATCACAAACTACCACATATAAACTTGATGATTCTAAGACACGATTAGCAAAAGACAGTTTGTTTAAATTGCTGCCTTCAGCTAGCAGCATACCAGCCAAAATAATGACACAAACCACCGTGGCAGCAACATATATACCGAGTGGTTGACTCGCAATGTCATGGGTTAAGACTAAAAAGCCGTTGTAGAATATGACATAGATTAAAAACAAAACCAAGCCTTTGGTTTGCTCAAAAATGAGCTTTGCGAATAAGATCAAGCATGAAATTTCGAACGCTACTAATACCTCAAGGTTATTTGCAAAACCCATGTATGCGAATAGACTATAAACGATCAGATAGTTTATTGGCGAAATCCACTTCAGAATTTTGATGTTTGGCTTGGGTATAAACGTATAACTTACAGCTAAAAAGGTGCTCACTTCAATTATCCATATGATCGGCCAATTCACCACGTAGAGGCGCAGAATAACGCTGCCCAAGTATGAAACAACAGGCAACACAAGCATTGTCAATACACTTAGGATTCTGATTTTTTGAACGATAGAACCGGCTGAAGTATACACTTCTAGAGCATCAAAAGTGAAGCTGGTAAATACACGAAGTAGGGTGTAAATAAAGAGCGTAACAATGAGCAATAGAATGATCAGGAAAATTGGATTCTCGTAGAAATTTCGACCGATAGAAAAATGTAATTGCGCTGGTTTAAATTGCAAACTGCTCGATTGATTTGCAACTCTAATCTCGAGCATATAATCACCAAAAGGCAAATGATTAAATACAACACTATTTTGATAAGATGGCTCAGACCATTGATCATTCAGACCTATTAGTCGATACTGATATTTTAGGTTGTCGGGTGCATTCCAAAAAGTGAGGTCAAAATCAATTCTTACGGATTCAATATTTGGCTCAATCAAGAAAAATAAAGGAAAATCACTAGTTTTTTCGAAAGAAACAACAGAAGTAAGTTCATTGCTATAATAAGGTAATTCGTTGATAAATAAGCCCGTGAAATTGACTGGGTGCGCCTTCTTCATGAATCCAAAATCATGATCTAGGTATTGAACCAGCAAGCCATTAAAAGGAAAGGTTAATTTGCTTTGATGAAAAATCATTGCTCCATT
>CAZWXC010000186.1:0-5595 GCA_964637935.1 uncultured Flavobacteriales bacterium
AGATGATATCATTTCTTCTGATGCACTCATTTTTACCAATAGTGTCAGAGGAATTGCCGTTTTCAGCGAATTAGAAATCGAAACTACATGTCAACCATTGGTTGATTGGTTGAATGAAAAGATGCTTAATTCAATTCAGGATTTTCGGGGAAATTAGCCATCACCGAGTACTTTTTACCTAGCGGCTTCAACGCTTTTTTCCAAAGCAGATTAGCATCGGTATTGAATATGTCATGGGTACTCAAACTGCCGATAATCCAAGATTTATCGGCCAATTCTTGTTCTAACTGGCCTGCACTCCAGCCACTATAGCCACCAAAAAATTTAACTTCTTCAGGTGTTATTTCTCCCAGCGCTATTTTGTCTTTGATATCGTTAAAATCGCCACCCCAACCTATTTCAGGACTCGCTTTTTCGCCACCAGCAATAATGAATTTAGAAGTGTAGATAAAGAAAAGATTATCGTCATTCACTGGTCCGCCATAGTGAAAATCAAATCCGGGATAAGGAAATGTGCTCACCACTGTTTTCATATCAATAGCCAACGGTTTATTGATAATTACTCCTAAAGCGCCTTCGGTTTTAGAATATTCGAGCAACAAAACCACAGATCTTGTAAAGTTCGGATCACCAAGAAAGGGTTCAGAAATCAATACTTTGCCTGCCATTAAATCTTCAGGCTCCATTTCAAATGCTAATTTGCTGAAAAAGTCATTTTCCATCATATCTCGTTTTTACAAAATCATGCTCAATAATAAGAGACGAGCGGTTATAAAGCAAAGTCTAGTTTTAAACCATTAACCAAGTTTATCAACTAAATACGATTTAGTTCAGGTTTTTAGATTGCAAGTCTTTCGGTTTTTAACGCAAGGGATGAGCATTCTCAGCTTACAGACTAATGAATTAGTTAGAAATTTGTAAAACCAACTGTGTGCAATGGTTGTTAATTTGAAACACAATTTACTGGCAGCATTATGAGTATTGAAAGCGTAAGAAAAGACTACAGCAAGCATGTTTTAGAAGAGAACGAATGTCCTCAAAACCCTATAGAAATGCTTGATGGTTGGCTTAAAAATGCAGTGGAGCATAGTGTTGATGCTAATGCAATGACTGTAAGCAGCGTGGCCGCAGACGGTATGCCTTCTAGTAGAATTGTATTAATAAGAAAGCTAGATGAGCGTGGATTGAGTTTTTTCACCAATTATGCTAGCCAAAAAGGACGCGAGTTTGAAGCACATAATAAAGTTGCTGTAAATTTCTTTTGGGCTTGGGCCGAAAGACAAGTGAGGGTTCAAGGTATTATTGAACGATTACCAGCGGAAGAAAGCGATGCTTATTTTGACTCTAGACCAAGAGAATCGCAATTGGGTGCTTGGGCATCCGACCAGAGCGAAAAAATGGCTTCGAGAACAGAATTAGAAGAAAAGCTAGCTGAAGTTGAGCGCAGATTTGAAGGGAAACGTGTTCAAAGACCAGAACATTGGGGCGGCTATCTTATTAAGCCTGTACATTTTGAATTTTGGCAAGGTAGACCAAGCAGGCTCCATGATAGAATTGTATATGAACAAGACCAGCACGGAGCCTGGGTTATTTCAAGACTAAATCCTTAAGAATCTGTTTTCTTGGTTGTTGTTTTAGCAGTAGTTGTCTTTTTAGCAGCAGGTTTTTTAGCAGCAGTTTTTTTTGCCGGAGCTTTTTTGGCTGCAGGTTTGCTTACTTCGGTTTCGTCAACTCCAGGAGCTGATTTTGCTTGTAACGCAGCCATTCGGGAAGGATTTGGAATACCTGTTGGTCTTTTCCTTGTTTTGCCGTAGCTACCAGCAAAGCGTTTTCCTTTTGAAGTCTTGATATCTCCTTTTCCCATAATGAACTATTTTTTAGAGTTAAACTTATAATAAAGTCTAAACTTAGTTCATTCAAATTGAGATTCCCAATTTAATCCTCATTATCTGATAAATAGGCAAAAAAAAAGCCCTTTCAATAAAGAAAGGACTTCCAAAAATTTGCTTAAAAAATGCTTAGTTAACAGCGTTTCCTAAGTCAGCGCCTGCTTTAAATTTTACAACTTTCTTAGCAGCGATGTTAATTTCTTTACCTGTCTGTGGGTTACGACCAGTACGAGCAGAACGCTCAGATACTGCGAAAGATCCGAATCCTACAAGTGCAACTCTATCACCTGTCTTAAGTGCGTTAGTTGTTGTGTCAATAAAAGCATCTAGTGCTTTTTTAGCGTCAGCTTTAGAGATACCTGCTCCCTCAGCCATTGCGTCAATCAATTCAGCTTTGTTCATTTGATTTTTTTTGATTTAGGTTAAACAATTAGATTCAATGATGACAAATATTAGTCGCAACCTCAAGCCCTGCAAGCTTTTTAATCATGTTTGTTAATAAAAACGGTGCTTTGTTAATAAGTGCGACCTATTTTTAAGGTTATTAAGGATTTTGAAGTCATGTTTTGTTGAAAACCGCACCAATATTGAGGTTTAAGAGGTTACGTCACTTCCATTTAGTTTACGTCAATTTTAGTCTTACATTCTGTTAAGCCGATTGGACATATCCGCAGCTAGCTCAATTCAACTTGTATCTTTGGCCTTTCTTTTTCAAAACCCGAAAGATTCCTCGATTTGATCTTTCAAAACAGACAAGTATTATGCAAGACACACAGTTATCAACAACAGAACATAACATAGAACTCGAAGAAAAATATGGAGCACACAATTACCATCCACTGCCAGTGGTTTTGGATAGAGGTGAAGGTGTTTATGTATGGGATGTAGAAGGTAAAAAGTATTTCGATTTTTTGTCTGCTTATTCAGCTGTAAATCAAGGTCATTGTCATCCACGAATTATTAACGCACTAAAAAGTCAAGCTGAAAAGCTGACATTAACAAGTAGAGCATTTTATAATTCACGCTTAGGCGAATACGAAGAGTACATCACAAAGTATTTTGGATTTGACAAGGTATTACCGATGAATTCGGGTGCAGAAGCGGTTGAAACTGCTATCAAAATCGCACGAAAGTGGGGCTACGAAAAGAAAGGCATAGCAGCTAACGAAGGTGTAATCGTGGTAGCAAGTGATAATTTTCACGGAAGAACTACAACGATCATCAGCTTTTCTAATGATGAAGATGCTCGGGCTAATTTTGGTCCTTACACACCAGGTTTTCAATCTATCGCATACAACAATATGAGCGCGCTCGAATCAGCGCTAGAAAACAAGAATGTCATTGCATTTTTAGTTGAGCCTATTCAAGGCGAAGCTGGTGTAAATACTCCAGCAGATGATTACATGAGAAAAGTACAAGCATTGTGCAATTCAAAAAATGTACTTTTTATAGCTGACGAAATTCAAACAGGAATTGCTCGAACAGGTTCATTATTGGCTGTTTGTGGCAATTGCACTTGTCAAGGTCATTGCGAGCGACAAAGTAGCTCTTATGCCACACCAGATATTCTTATACTTGGTAAGGCTCTTAGTGGTGGAGCTTATCCTGTTTCTGCTGTTTTAGCCAATGATGACATTATGGAAGTAATAAAGCCTGGTCAGCATGGTTCTACTTTTGGAGGAAATCCATTAGCTGCAGCTATTGCGATGGAAGCATTGGAAGTAGTAAAGGATGAAAAGCTTGCTCAGAATGCGCGAGCACTAGGCGAGTTGTTTAGAGCTGAAATGAGTAAACTAATTCAAGAAACCAACTTGGTGAAAATGGTGCGCGGCAGAGGCTTACTCAATGCCATCATTATCAATGATTCACCTGAGAGTTCTACAGCTTGGGATATTTGTGTTGCGTTAAAAGACAATGGCTTGCTAGCCAAGCCAACGCACGGAAACATTATCCGCTTTGCACCACCATTGGTTATGACTGAAGAGCAATTAATGGAATGTGTTCAAATCATTCGCACCACCATTCTTCAATTCAATAGATAAGATCACAAGTAAAACTTCTACACGAAGCGCTTGTTTAAACGATTAAGATACTAAGACGCCATGGCTAATTTGCTCAAGAATAAAGAAGATCAGGAAGTTAGAATCAAAAAGCCAGAATGGCTTAAGGTGAAAATTCCGAGTGGGAAAGAATACTTGAATGTAAAAGAGATAGTAGAAGAGCGAAATTTACATACCATTTGCTCAAGCGGAAAATGCCCAAACCAAAGTGAATGCTGGAGTGCTGGAACTGCTACGTTCATGATTTTAGGAAATACCTGCACGCGTTCTTGCCAGTTTTGCAACGTGGCAACAGGCAAGGGTGAAGAGGTTGATATTTTCGAGCCAGCCAAAATAGCTGAAAGCGTTCGTTTAATGGGATTGAAGCACGTGGTGCTTACTTCTGTAGATCGTGATGATTTAGCAGATGGAGGAGCCAATCATTGGAAGAAAACCGTAGAATTAATTCGCAAGAAAAACCCTGGAGTGACGCTCGAAACGCTGATTCCGGATTTTAAAGGCGAATGGCAAAACTTGGATCCAATTCTTGAAGTAAAGCCTGAAGTGGTTTCTCACAATATTGAAACCGTGGAGCGCATTACCAAACAAGTTCGCATACAAGCCAAATATTGGCGCAGCATGGAAGTGCTGAGAAGGCTGAAAGAAGGCGGCATCCAAAAAACGAAAAGCGGTATCATGGTTGGCTTGGGCGAAACCAAGGAAGAAGTGATTCAAACTATGAAAGATTTGGTTGCTCAAGGGGTGGATGTGCTAACCATTGGTCAATATTTACAGCCGAGTAAAAAGCACTTACCAGTATTGGAATGGGTTAAGCCAGAAGTATTCGCAGAATACAAGCAAATAGGTGAGGAGCTTGGTTTTTATCACGTAGAAAGTGGTCCGCTAGTACGCAGCAGCTACCATGCAGAAAAGCATGTTTAAAGATTTAATTCTTTCTTATAATCTAATTGTTCAAAATCAGACATTGTCACTTTTATTCCTTGAAGATTTAATTCTTTGAGCACAGACGAAAGTGTGGAGACTACTTCTAAGTTAACCAACTTTGCGATGCGCTTTTTAGTTAGGTAACCAAATGCAGTTAGTATTGGATTGTTTGAGATGAAATATACTGTGGATGGCAAATTAGTGGTATTCAGCGTAAAATTTACTACCCGCTGAATGTTGAACCCAAGGTAACTACCTTTTTTGTGGGTCAAATCAATAATGGTGATTAAGTCTTTGTTGTACAATGGGTTTTCCATTGCTGTAATGAGTGCATCAATGAAATCTTGCGAATGGTAATGATCGTGAAATTGTAAATAAACAACTCCATGTTCTTTCAAAAAGCTATATCCCATCCAAGGCCGCATCTTTGAAAGATATTACAATAAATTAACTAATCCAACATTTTGCTGATTTCATTTGCGCTCTTCTTAATAGTTGCCGCTAATTCGTTAGTTGGTAAGTCATCTGAATCGAGGCCAAAAGGGTCTTCTATTTCTTCAGCAATTAATTCTAAGCTTGCCAAGGTATAAAAGGTGAAAACAGTGATTAATATGGTCCAGTAATGAAATTGACCAGCAAAACCAAGTGGCATGGTTACTATATAAACGAAGATGAATTTTTTAATGAAAATGTTGTATGTATAAGGAATTGGTGTTTTTCTA
>CAZWXC010000187.1:0-2596 GCA_964637935.1 uncultured Flavobacteriales bacterium
GCTTCACGCGTGCTTTCTGATTCAACGTTTGATTGTACAGAAGTGGGTGTGAACACAATAACCTTGGTGGTTACTGATGCTAGTGGCAACATTGATTCAACTTTTGCTCAAATAACTATTGTTGATACAATTAGTCCGGTTGTATTGACAAATGACCTTACCGTTTACCTTGACAGCAACGGAACGGTGAGCATCACAAATGCAGATGTTGACGCTGGTTCAACCGACAATTGCAGTGCCTTTACTTTATCACTCAACGATTCCATTTTTGACTGTTCGAATACGAGTAACCCAGTTACCATTATTTTAACAGGAACGGATCCTGCTGGTAATTTTGATACCGCACAAGCGCACATTACGGTGCTTGATACCATTGCGCCAAACGCTGTAGCAGCCGACACTACCATTTATGTTAATGGAGCAGGAAACGCCAGTATTACGGCAGCGCAAATTGGCTATGCCAGCACCGACAATTGTAGCATAGTTAGTTTAAGCTTAAGCGATTCGAGTTTTGATTGCTCTGAAATTGGCACGAACACCATTGTTCTTACCATAGTGGATGCCAACGGTAATACCGATACAGACACCGCCACGATTACTGTGCTCGACACCATTTCGCCTAATGCCATTACCATCGACACTACTATCTATCTTGATAATAACGGCCTCGCATCCGTTTCTTCCTATGAAATTGGCTATTTGAGCAATGACAATTGCGCCATCGATTCCCTGATTTTATCTGACTCAACATTCGATTGTGCTGAGGCTGGATTGAACGTGATTACGCTTACTGTAATTGATGTAAACGGCAATAGTTCTATTACAACTTCAAACATTACAGTAATTGATTCGGTATCGCCAAGCGCACTAGCAATCGACACTACCATTTATCTTGACGCTACTGGAAACATCAGTATTTCATCTTTTGAAATTGGCTATGGTTCTACCGACAATTGCAATATTGCTTCATACAGTATAAACGATTCGTTGTTTAACTGTGCAGATACAGGAAGCAACACAGTGGTAATAACCATCACAGATGCAAGCGGAAACCAGGACACAGATACAGCAAATATTACCGTGCTCGACACCATCGCGCCAAGCGCCATTGCACAAAACCTTACCGTTTACCTCAACAGTGCAGGCCAAGCTAGTATTTCTTCTGCTCAAATTAATAATGGATCAAATGACAACTGTAGCTTCGTAACGCTTTCGCTAAACGACTCAACCTTTGATTGCGCGGATCTTGACACTGCTTTTGTGATTCTAACGGCAACAGATGGTTCTGGAAATTCGAACTCTGACACGGCAACAATCACAGTGATTGACACCATCGCGCCAAGCGTATTTGCATTCAACAATGTAGATATCTATTTGAATGCTTTTGGTCAAGCCACGCTGACTCCTGCTATGGTTGACAGTGCTTCCGCAGATATTTGCGGCATCGATACCATGTACCTTGATTCTACCAATATCACATGCGTGAATTTGGGTGTACCGTTTACCGTAACACTAAGCGTAGTTGATTCAAGTGGAAACATTGGAACAGGAAACGCAATCATCAATACATTCGACACTGTACCACCTAATGCAGTTGCACAAAACCTAAGCATTTACCTCGATTCAAACGGCTTTGCGCAAATTGCTCCTGACTCTGTAAATGGCGGAACAACAGGACTTTGCTCTATTGCTTCTATTGCACTAAGCGACAGTACGTTTGATTGTGCCGATGCTGGCGACACCATCATGATTGTATTCTCAGCATTTGACCAAAGCAATAACGAAGACACGGCACATGCATACATTTCGGTGCTCGACACCATTGCTCCTGCTATCTTGTTGTACACTTCTGTAGATGTTTATTTAGATGCGTTTGGCAATGCGAGCATTGATACAAACACACTAGACAGTGCAAGTTGGGATGCTTGTGGCATTGACACCATGTGGATTGATGTGTATGATTTTGCTTGCGCGAATGTGGGAGCAAACACCGTAGTTTTATCTGCAATGGACGTGAACGGAAACGTTTGGAGCGATAGCACAACGGTAAATGTCATTGACACAGTTGCACCAGATGTGCAAGTAGTGAGCCTTCAATCCGTGGCATTAGATTCTTTTGGAAATATTACAATCACACCTGCTTTGATTGACAGCGCAACCAGCGATGCATGCGGTGTGGCAAGCTTAAGTTTAGACACCTTCAACTTTAGTTGTGCTAGTGCAGGCGACACTATTGCTGTTACACTCACTGCAATTGATTCAAATGGAAATAGTTCGAATGCAGTGGCTCAAGTGGTAATCATTGACACTATCGCGCCAAGCATGTTTACTCATAACATTACGGTGTATTTAGATTCGATGGGCATGGTGAGCATTACGCCAGCCATGATCGACAGCGCTAGCAGCGATGCATGTGGTATTGCATCGTTTGCACTAGACTTGAGTAACTTCAACTGCTCCGAAGCTGACTCAAACGTGCAGGTAACACTTACGGCAACTGACGTGAATGGAAATACAAGCAGCGCAACGGCTTTTGTAACGGTGCTTGATACCATTGCTCCACACATCATTTTACAGCCAATTTCGGTTTACCTTG
>CAZWXC010000187.1:2696-5594 GCA_964637935.1 uncultured Flavobacteriales bacterium
CTGCTGATATTGATGCTGGAACTTGGGACAGCTGCGGTGTGGCTTCAACTACAATTGATGTAAGTTCATTCGATTGTGGAAATATTGGTGCAAATACCGTTTGGTTCTTCGCTACTGACTTGAATGGAAATATCGATTCGGCTTCAGTAACCGTGACGGTTGAAGACACAATTGCTCCGAAAATCATTTTACAACCGATTACGGTTTATCTTGACTCTGCTGGCGAAGTGAGCATTGCGCCAAGCGATATAAACAATGGAACTTGGGACAGCTGTGGTGTGGCTACAACAACCATTGACATTAGCGCATTCGATTGCGGAAACATTGGAGCAAACACCGTTTGGTTCTTTGCTACTGACGTAAACGGAAATCTTGATTCTTTAAGCACAACGGTAACTGTGCTTGATACTATTGCTCCGCTTATCATAACTCAAAACATCAACGTTTACCTCGATTCATTTGGTGCTGCAAGTATTGCAGCTACTGATCTTGACAATGGAACATGGGACAGCTGTGGCGTGGCTAGCATCAGTATTAGTCAAACAGCATTTACATGTGCAGATCATGGAGATACACTGACCATTCTGTTCACTGCCACCGATGTAAATAGCAACTCGATTACAGACACCGCTTATGTGTATGTGTTTGACACCATTGCTCCGCAATTACTTGCGATAAACGACACTGTTTATCTAGACGCCAACGGAGAATTTACGCTTGACGTGAACACCGTTGACAATGGTACAAACGATGCTTGTGGCGTAGATCTGATTTACTTGAGCGACTCCGTGTTTACATGTGCTGAAGCTGATTCTGTTGAAACAATTTGGTTTGTTGGTGTGGATGTAAATGGAAATGCAGATTCTATCGAATTTGAAATCACCGTATTAGATACTATTCTGCCCGAAATTATTTGTCCCGCGCCAATTGTAATGAACAACGATGCTGGTCAATGCGGAGCCATTGTAAGCTTCAACTGGCCACAAGCCACAGATAATTGTAGCATCGATAGTGTGATTCAAATTGATACTACGGGCTTAGATTCAGGAATGGTTTTCCCAGTAGGAATCACTCAATTGCAATATGTAGCCTATGATCATTCTGGAAACACAGACACATGCAGCTTTACCATTGAAGTGCAAGATGTAGAAGCGCCAGTGATTGTTTGTCAGCCAGACACATCAATTTGCGACAGCGTATTCACCTTTACAACACCAACTTATACAGATAATTGTGGTGGTTTTGATGTGATTCAAATTGCGGGTATTGCAAGCGGA
Source organism: uncultured Flavobacteriales bacterium (assembly GCA_964637935.1). Lineage (GTDB taxonomy): Bacteria > Bacteroidota > Bacteroidia > Flavobacteriales_G > Salibacteraceae > SHAN690. Next base: position 3,974 of record CAZWXC010000187.1, read on the forward strand.
GAAGCTTATCCGGTTGGAAATACAACCAACACATTTGTGGTTGAAGACAGCTATGGAAACAGCGATACTTGCTCGTTCATTGTCACTCGTTTTGATTTCCCAAGCATAGCCAATGCAGGTGTTGATCAAGCATTTTGTGCTGGAAACTCAACCAACCTAGCAGGAAATACTCCTGCAGTTGGAACAGGTAATTGGTCAATCATCAGTGGCTCAGCTAGTATAGTTGATAGCACCAATGCAGCTACTTCTGTAAACAACTTTATTGATGGCATTACATTGCTTGAATGGCGCATTGAAAATGGAGTTTGCGCTGCCGAACGAGATACCGTGAGCATCGAAAACTTCCCAACTCCGAGCACGGCCATTGTAGATGCAAATGTTAGTTTATGTAATACTACTGCGGCTACCATTTCTGCGGAAGCACCAACTTCAGGTTTTGGAACTTGGCTTAACCCCGAAGGACTTGGTGTAATAGAAGACAGCACTGCTAATGTGACTTCTGTTTCTGGATTGACTGTAGCCGATTACTACTTTGTTTGGAAAGTTGAAAACGGAGTTTGTCCTGCATCATTCGATACCATTTATGTTAACAATCATCCACTACCAGTGGTAGATGCTGTAGATGTAGAGTACATTTTCTTACCATCTTCTGTAGACTTAGTTGCGACAAGCGATTTGGCTACGAGCTGGAATTGGTGGCCGAAAGAAGACATCTTTAACGACACGCTTTCTGTGGCAACCGTGCAGCCAGACCAACCCAGAGTGTATTATGTAGAAGGTTTCACGCAGTTTGGTTGTAGCGCTATCGACTCAGTGTATGTTGGGGTAAACATAGATCTTGGTTTGCCAACGGCATTCACTCCAGATGGCGATAACATGAACGATGTTTGGAACATCAAAGAATTAGAAAATTATCCTGATTGTATTGTAGAAGTTTATGATCGTTCTGGTCATAAAATCTTCAAGTCTGAGGGCTATAACGAGCCTTGGGACGGAACTTACAATGGCAACCCCGTTGACATTGGTGCATACTATTATGTCATTCGAGTAAATCGAGATCAAATCATTCCATTAACCGGATCAATAACTGTAATCAGATGAGAATAGTTAAAAACATATTGACGGCTTTTCTGGTGCTTGTTACTTTTTCTTTCGCGAAAGCGCAACAGGCCTATCAGTTTAGCCAATACCTACAAAACCAGTATTTGCTCAATTCGGCTACAGCCGGCTTGCACAATTACACTGAAGTAAACATGGCTTATAGAAGCCAATGGGTTGGTATAGAAAATAGTCCGCAAACCATTTACGCCAGCGTTACACATCCATTGGGCGAGCGATTGAGATTAAACCCAGAAAAAGGATCGGTGCGCATAAGTACACCAACTACTTACAACAACATCAGGCGCAAGGCATACCATGCGCTTGGTGGTTACATTCTTCGCGATGCTTATGGGCCGTATGCTATGAACATTGCCAGCTTGTCTTATACTTATCACCTTCCTATTGCTAAAGAGCTTTCGCTGAGCTTTTCGCCAAATGTGAGTTTTGGACAAACATCTTTTAATCAAACCAAAGCCGGGGTTGAGTTTTCGGGCGACCCAACTTATGATAGCTATGCTGG
>CAZWXC010000188.1:0-5591 GCA_964637935.1 uncultured Flavobacteriales bacterium
TCATTTAGTAGCTCTATTAATGTAACAAGTCTTAATGGAAATAATGGGTTTAAGTTTGCTGGAAACACCACGGGTGACTGGGCTGGCCATTGCGTAAGAGGTAATATTGATTTTAACAATGACGGTATATCTGATCTTGTTGTGGGTATCCCAAAAGAGGATCAATCAGGTGCAAGTGAAGCGGGTGAAGTAGTTGTAGTTTTTGGTAGAGACTGTGCTTCAACGCTTGACTCATTAGTAGTGAATTCACCACCAAGTTGTCCCGGAAGTTCTAGGAATCTTGATATTCACGGGAATATTGGGTCAGGTGGGATTTGGAATGTGCGTAAAGACAGTTGTAACGGTGTAATTATTAATCAAACTAGTTCTAGTTCCATTGCTTTATTCCCTACGGAAACGACCACTTATTATGTATCATCCGATACTGCTTGTTTAGGTAGTGTTGCTTGCATGCCTATAACTATTGAGGTTTTACCAAGCAGCATTGATTCCATTTCAATAGATGCCTGTTCTAGTTATACTGTTCCTTCTGGTGCGAATACCTATACAGAAAGTGGCGTTATCTGGGACACTTTATCAAATGCAAGTGGGTGTGACAGTGTGTTTATGATAGATCTAGTTGTTCATCCTGCTTTTACAGATACTGTAGAAATTACAACATGTGAACCGTATGTAGCTCCTTCAGGCAATTCCCTTTCTCAAACAGGCTTCTACGTTGATTCTTTATCTACCCTAAATGGTTGCGATAGCTTGTTTTATATCGACCTTGTAATTGATGAATTAATGAATACCGTAGTTCAAGTAGATTCAATGTTTATTGCGACCAATTCAAATATTCAAAACGATTGGTATTTCTGCGACAGTTTGGGCATGTTAGATTCATTTACGGGAGTTAGCTCTGATACTTTTGTTGCGGCAGCAAGTGGTTACTTTACTCTTGTATTCAGCGATTCTATTTGCAGCGATACTTCTGAATGCTTTTATTTTGAATCAGCGAATGGCATATCGAAAGAATGGGTGTCTTCGGGTTTCAGCGTTTATCCAAATCCAATTAATGGTGAATTTAAGGTTGATCTAAAATCTATTAATCAGACAATACAATTGAAAGTTTATAATTCCTTTGGGCAAGTAGTTTCTGAAGAGACATGGAATAATACATCACTTATCACTTCACGAATAGAAGGGAGTTCAGGAGTATACTTTTTAGAAATCCAAATAGAGAGTCAGAAACCGAGCTTAGTTCGATTGATTAAACAATAAATTTTTTCTAAACCACATCTCGACTTAATGCGCAACATCAAAAAGGTGTTTGATACTAGCGGGATTTTGAATGCAGAGAAGATTTTTAATCTTTATCTACCAAATCGTTCAAATCCAAATTTCTGAGCGAAGGAATCAATGCTCCAGTTCCAAGAGCGGTGATGATGGTAATTGTTCCTCCTAAAACCACTGCGTGCACTGTGCCAAAAAGTTTGGCAGTTAAGCCACTTTCAAATGCGCCAAGTTCATTGCTAGAACCAACAAACATGCTGTTGACAGCGGAAACCCGGCCCCGCATGTGATCGGGAGTTTTCAATTGTAAAATTGTTTGCCTGATAACTACGCTCACACCATCGGTAACACCACTTACAAACAATGCGACTAACGAAATCCAATAAATATTTGAAATGCCAAAAACGATGATGCTTGCACCAAATCCGAACACGGCAAACAATAGTTTTTTACCCGCATTGGCATTCAGCGGAAAGTATGCTACCGTGAGCATGGTAAGGAAAGAACCTACCGCAGGCGCGGCCCTTAAAAAGCCAAATCCAGTGCTGCCAACTTGCAAAATGTCGGTTGCAAAAACAGGAAGCAAGGCCACTGCGCCACCAAACAGCACAGCAAACATGTCTAACGAAATAGCGCCCAACACCTCTTTTGTTTTGAAAACGAATTGCAATCCTTCTTTCAAACTGTCCATGATTGGTTCGCCCTTTTTTTTGTTTAATATTTCTTGTGGTGGAATGCGAAGCAGAGCCAATAAAGAAATAAGTGCAACACCAACGATTAATAGCATTGACCAATGCACACCGGTGTAAGCAATGGCAAATCCTCCAATTGCGGGTCCTAAAACGGAGCCAATTTGCCAAGCGCTACTACTCCAAGTTGCTCCGTTTGAATAGCTCTTTTTCGGCACAATCAATGAGAAAAGCGAGAAAACAGTTGGGCCAATAAATGATCGAACAATACCTCCGATAAACACCAAAAAGTAGATTCCCCAAATGATATTTTCTGTGGCTAAATGTTGTGTGAAGGTGGGCCAAGTCAAAAGAAAAAGGCCCGAGCTGAGTGCTAAAAAGCCTAGAATGCATTTTACAAGCAGGTTTCTTTTTTCTGATTGATCTACTACGTGGCCAGCAAACATTGCCATAGCCAAAGCAGGAATCACTTCCATTAAACCAATTACACCTAATGAAAATGGGTCTTTGGTAATGCGATACACTTCCCACTCGATTACCACAAACTGCATTGCCCAAGCAAAAACCAACCCGAAACGAAGGATTAAGAAAATTCTGAATTGGGGAATTTTGAGTGCTTCGTAAGGATCGTTTTTTGGCATCATGCTGTTTTACGCAGCAAAGATTGCGATACCAAGAATACTGGGCTGAGTTGGAGTGAGAATAATGCTAAAGCAGCTCTTTAAATAGGATGAAGATTCCCATTGCAAGTACAAAATAGCCAAAGCCTTTTTTCAGTGCTTTGCCATCAATTTTGTTTGAAAGATAGCTACCAACAAAAATTCCTGCTGCAGCAATGGCCGTAAACAGAAGCAAGAAGTTCCACTCGATCACATAGTTTTCGATATCACCAATGAATCCTAAAAGTGACTTAGCCGAAATGATCAGCAGTGAAGTAGCTATGGCCGTTTTCATTTCAAGGCCGCTGATTAAAACAAGGGCTGGTATGATTAAAAATCCGCCACCTGCGCCAACAAGTCCTGTTAGGGTACCTACCAACAAACCTTCTAACAGCACTAGCAAAACAGTGACAATACCAGCCCTTTGTGTATGGCTCTTTTGTTTCGTTTCTTTTTTTGTTTTGATCATACTAATGGATGCTACTACCATAAGCACGGCAAAAAGCAACATGAGCAGTAAATTTTTTGTGAGCGCGAAGCTTCCAATGGTTAAAATATCATCGGGAATAGCAGGCACTAAAAAGGCTCGGGTTAAATACACAGCAACAATACTTGGTGCACCAAAGAGCAGAGCGGTTTTAAAATCAACCATACCTTTTATAGCGTATTGCACAGCACCAATCAATGACGAGCTGCCTACAATAAAAAGTGAATATGCTGTTGCCATTACGGGCGAAATGCCCATGAGGTAAACCAAAACAGGCACTGTAAGTATAGAACCGCCACCACCAATTAAGCCCAATGAAATTCCAATTACAACAGCGCTTATATACCCAATGATTTCTAGCATGGCACAAATGTGAACTTTATGCTAAGAAGTCAATGTGACAAAAGTTCCTTATTCAGTTTTAAGTTTCAATTTCATCTTTTTAAGCATTATTTTTCTACAAAATGTGCTTATATGCTTAAAAATGTAATTATAAGTATAGTGTACTATGTTTAAATTGTATTTTTGTGGAAAATAAGAGAAAAAATGCTTAAAAATGTTGCTATATCACAAGTATTGGAACGAATGCGTTTTGAGAATCCTTGGTGGGTAAGCAAGGCGATTGATCCTTATTATGAGCAAATGCCTCGCAGAATGTATTTTAATCAGTTTGCAGGAGTTGCTTTGCAGCAAAGTGTAAACAGATCGGTGGTGCTGATGGGACCGCGAAGGGTTGGTAAAACCGTAATGCTGCACCACTTGGTAAAACAGGCATTAGAAAAAGGAATAGCAGCGCGTAAAATCTTATTTATAACCGTTGAAAACCCAATTTATAATAACATTAGCCTAGAAGATCTTTTCACGCGTGGCCGCGAAGCCGCTGGAGACAAAGACGAGCTAAACGGTTGGTATGTCATTTTTGATGAAATACAATACTTGAAAGATTGGGATGTACATCTTAAAGTTTTGGTTGATAGTTATCGCAATTCAAGATTTATTGTTTCTGGATCTGCGGCAGCGGCTTTGCAGCTTAAGAGCAAAGAAAGTGGTGCGGGTAGGTTTACCGACTTTATGCTTCCGCCACTTACGTTTTATGAATTCATCACCATGCAAAATTTGGATGACGGCCTAAAACGAATAGAACTGCCTTGGGGCGATAATAAAGTGCCTTTTTATCGAGCTACGGATATTCGTCAATTCAATAAGTATTTTATTGACTACATGAATTATGGCGGCTATCCAGAAGCCATTTTTTCGGAGGCCGTGCGCAATGATCCTGAGCGTTTTATAAGGCATGATGTGGTAGACAAAGTGTTGCTGCGCGATCTGCCCGGATTGTATGGAATACGCGATATTCAAGAATTGAATTCATTATTTACTACGATTGCTTACAACACAGCACAAGAGTTTTCGCCAGAGAAGTTGAGCCAGCAAAGTGGTTCGCAAAAACTTACCATTAAGCGCTATATCGAATATTTAGAAGCTGCTTTCTTGATCAAAATTGTGCGAAAGGTTGATACTTCCGGAAAACGATTTCAGCGCGATACATTGTTTAAGATTTACCTGACAAATCCTGCGCTGCGGAGTGCTTTGTTTTCGCCTATTCAGGCAACAGATGAAGCGATTGGCGCAATGGTAGAAACCGCCATTTATGCGCAATGGATGCACCGTCAAAATTTCACACCGTATTATGCCCGCGTTGATAAAGGCGAGGTAGACATGGTGGGTTTAAGCGCCAAAGATTTAAAGCCAAATTGGGCGCTCGAAATTAAATGGAGTGATAGACCGTTTACACGGCATAAAGAGCTACAATATTTGATCAAGTTTTGTAAGCAGAATGGTCTTACCCAAGCTTTGGTAACAACACTTCAGGCCGAAGGTGTGCAAACGATTGATGGAATAGAAGTTACGTTTATACCAGCTTCTACTTATGCTTTCACGGTGGGAGAACGAACCCTGGAAGCAACTTCTTAAGCGATTGCAATAAATTATTTTGAAGCCTCAAATCAGATTTGGTTTGAGGCTTTTTTTATGTGAAATAAGCATCATTTTTTAGGTCTAATATGCTTATATGATTAAAAAAGCAATTATAAGCATAGTATGATATGTTTATATTTAAATTTTGATTGGTTTTGTGTCGCTCCTCTGGAGCTTAGCTTTCTCCACGATTTATCTGTTCTATGAATATATCGCACCGCTGGAGCTTGGGTTTATTTGTGGTTTGCGTTTTCTGTGAATATTTCGCTTTTCTGGAGCTGACATGATTTGTTTGATCTTCATCTGAAAAAGAGGTGTTTCTAGAACGCGCAAAGCAAGATTCGAAGCGTGAATGCGCCCCTGATTGCAGCGGCTATCCTCTGCTTTAAAAAAGCAGAGATAATAGCGGAAAGCAGGAATTGGCGCCCAAATGAATCTTATGAAACTATTAATTCATGCTTTCGAGCAGGTGACGTTACAAGTTTGGGTTTATTTTCGCTGAGATGA
>CAZWXC010000189.1:0-5546 GCA_964637935.1 uncultured Flavobacteriales bacterium
TTGCGAAGTCTACTAAACGTTTCTGGTGTCATCCCAATCATTGAGGCTAAGTATTGCTGCGGAACATCTTTTAAAAAATCTTTATGGTTTTCGATCAGCATTTGGTAGCGCTGTTCAGCAGTCATCGACAAAAAACTAAACACGCGATCTTCAAGTATGGTGAAGCATTTTCCAATAAAAAGCTTTTCAATTTCTGTCCACTTATTAAGTTTATTCGGCATTTCAGCGTAAGCGGACTCATCCAATACAAACAACTCACAATCAATCATCGCCTCTATATTCCATCTGCTTGGCTGGTTAAAGAGTAAACCTGAAAGTTCGGTGGCAAATGTGCCTGGTGTACAGATCCATTGTGTTATTTCTTTGTTGTTTTGGGTGGTATAAACACGTAGCAAACCAGATTTTACAAAAACCAGTTGCTTACAGATCTGACCTTTTTTAGTGATCGATCTTCCTTTTGATAAACTGGTTTGATTAAAGCTGTTGGCTATGATAGATAATTCATTGGCATTTACTGAGAAGTAATGTTGTATGCTGTTTTCGAGTGAATTCAAGAGCCTTAATTTTCTAAAGCCGAAAGTATTTCTACTTTGTTCATTGGCTTAGTAAAGTATTTTTTTATCATTCCTAGTTCTATTGCCTTATTTACTTCCTCAGGTTGGTCAAAACCTGAAAGCATGAAAAAGTTTTTCTCTTTGTAAGTGGGTTGTACATTACGAATAAATTCAAATCCGTTTATTTCGGGCATTCGGTAGTCAGAAATCACGAAATTGATACTGGGGTGTTCTTCTAATTTTTCAACCGCTTCTGCAGCTGATAACGCTGTAATGATGTGAAATTGATTCTTGAACATTAATTGGAAAACACGCAGGTTTATTTGCTCATCATCAACGTATAAGATTATTTTTTTTGACTCAACCATGGTAACGATCGTTCGTTAATGCTAAAAATGCTTTTGTCCCTTTTTCAGGTTCAGACTCATGCCACAGCTTGGCTTTGAGGCTTTTAGTTAGGGTGTAAGAAATAGAAAGTCCTAAGCCCGTGCCTGCTCCCGGTTTTTTTGTGGTGAAAAACGGATCGAATATTCTCGCAAGTACATGCGCGGGCATTCCTTCACCATTATCTTCTACACAAATTGTTGGGTTCTTGTCTTGATCCAAATAGGTACTGATTTTTATCGTTCCCTCTTTTTGAATAGCATCCGCAGCATTTGCTATCAGATTTACAATGATGTGGTGCAAAGCGTTTTCATTGCTTATTACAGACTCGCATTCAGGAGAAAAATCGGTTAATATTTCGCACTTGTATTTTAAACTGTGGTTCAATATAAGCAAACAATTATTGATGACTTCGGAGAGGTTTAATGTTGTCATTTCAAAATCATCATCGCGCCTGCTGAACCGCGAAAGGCTTCTTACTATTTCTGAAGCTCTATTCACGCCCATTTGCATTTGAGCTAATATTTCTATGTTTTCTTCTTTTTTAGATACAACATTTTCTTTTAACACATCTTCCAAAGCGTAGATTCCACCTTGAATGAAATTGAGTGGGTTATTGATTTCGTGGGGCACGCCTGCAGTCATTGTTCCTAAAGAAGCCATTTTTTCTGATTGAATCAATTGAGCTTGGGTTTCTTTTAATTCAGAAAGTGCGTTTTCGAGTGCTTTGTTTTTTTCTTCCAATTCTTGTTGTTGAAGGGCAAGTTGTTCATTGGCTTTTTTACGAATAATCACAGCTCTGCTGATTACGGCAATCAATGCCAAGGCTAAGATCAGAATAACGGTTAAGCCTATAATTGTGCGTTTTCTTTTCGAAAGTTTAATCTCAGCGAGCTCTTGTGCTTTTAATGCTTTTAATGCAGCTTCCTGCTCTTTTAGCTCATAGTCTCGTCCAATTTCAAACGCCATTAATTTGCGAGCTTGTGTGCTGTTTTTTAGGCTGTCATTCAAAAGTTTATGTGTCTTCAACATGTCAAAAGCTTGGCTCTTTTTGCCTTGAGCGTCATAGATATTAACCAATGTACTTGATGCTTCGTTTTGCCTCAGCAATAAACCTTGAATGTTAGCTAATGATAAACTTAGCTCAGAATAATATTGGGCGCTATCCAGCATGTTTAGTCCCAAATAACTTAAGCCAATATTGTTTAATGTGGGCACCTGCATTTGCTTATTCTCCAACTCACGTTCAAGGGTATATGCTTCTAAATTATTCTTAAGCGCCTCTTTAAAATTGCCAATAGAATTTAAAGTAAACCCAATATCACTTAGGCTAGTGGCCATGCCTAATTTGTTGTTTACCTTCTCAAAGGTTTCAAATGCTTTTTTGTGAATGGCTAGCGCTTCTTCTTTTTCGCCTTTAGCCCAGTATACATAGGCCGAAAAATTTAAGTTTAATCCAGCAGGTGCTAACAATCCGAGTCTTTCAAATTCGGCATAAGACGCATTGTAGAACTGAAGTGCTTTTTCTAGTTCGCCAATGTCACTAAAGTAATAGATCGAACCTATTTTGCTGAGTTCATCGGCCTCTAAAGAATCTAGCTTTTCTTCGTCATAAATGATCAAAGCCTTTTGGTGATAATAAAGTGCGGAGTAAAAACTACCAGCTAAATAGTGCGCTTCGCCAAGTTTGCTGTAGCACTTAGCTAATAGAATGTTGTCTTGATGATTGCTTGCATATTGAAGCGCTTGGTTATAATACGATATTGCCTTGTCTGGTCCTTGCGAAAGTTGCGTGTCGCCCTGATAAAGGTATTGCTCTATGACACGTTTAGATGAGTCAGATTGAGGTGAGCAAAAAGCAACATCAACCCTAAGAAAGAGTGAACCGATTAAAAGTATTCTAAAGCATTTGAAGATAGTATTCATGTGCAAAAAGATCAATTAACCATGATCTATTGATCGCTTCGAATGTAAGTAACATTCTGCTAATACTAAAACAGCTTAATCGCGAATTTTCTATTTGCTTCGCTGTCTTAATGGCAGCTAAAATGTTTGGCTTAAGATTAGCCTAAAGGCATTCATGAAAAACAAAAATGTATCATTTGCGTGGGCGTTTAAAGAATTTATTTGGCCTCGCAGAGCTATCATATCACTCGGTTTATTTCTCATTATTGTTCGAAGTTTGTCAGGTTTAGTGCTGCCTTACGCCAGTAAGAACTTGATAGATGAAGTAATTCCTCAAAAAGATTTTAACGCGCTCACCATTTTGCTGCTTCTGGTGTGTGGATCTATTTTGATTCAGGCAGTTAGCTCGTTTTCGCTGACAAAGTTGCTCAGCGTAGAGGCACAACGACTCATTTCTATTTTAAGAGCCAATGTTCAGAAAAAGCTTATGGCATTACCCATTAGTTTTTTTGACAATAACAAGTCAGGTGCGTTGGTTTCTCGTGTGATGACAGATGTAGAAGGTGTTCGCAATTTAGTCGGAACCGGATTGGTTCAACTCATCGGTGGAACGATTACCGCGATTATTTCGCTCATTATTCTTTTGAAAATCAATGCAACAATGACAGCTTTTGTGCTGATACCAGTTGCCATTTTCGCTTTTGTGGCTTTAAAAGCTTTTAGTAAAATCCGTCCGATATTTCGCGAAAGAGGAAAAATAAACGCAGAAGTTACCGGTCGCTTGACCGAAACACTAAACGGAGTGCGCGTGATCAAAGGTTTTAATGCAGAAGCTCAAGAGAGTAAAACGTTTGAAGATGGCGTTGAACGTTTGTTTCAAAACGTGAAAAACAGTTTAACGGCAACGGCATTAATCACTAGTTCAAGCACATTTTTACTTGGCTTGGCTTCGGCTGGAATCATGGGTATTGGCGGTTATTTTATCATGGATGGCAGCATGACGTATGGCGAATTTGTCTCATTCACATTATTCCTTGGTTTTATGATTGCGCCCATTGTGCAGATGAGCAACATCGGTAGTCAACTCACCGAGGCTATGGCTGGCTTAGATAGAACCCAAGAACTGATGAAAATGGATGAAGAAGACAATCCTGAAGTGCGCACCATTGTGTTGGATGGCCTAAAAGGAGACATCATTTTTAAAGATGTGGCCTTTAGCTATGACGAAGGAAAAGAAGTCTTACACAAGATTTCGTTTGATGCGCCAAAGGGCAGCGTTACTGCGTTGGTTGGTTCTTCTGGTTCTGGTAAAACAACCATTGCAGGCTTAGCAGCTACTTTTTTAAATCCAAAATCGGGTTTGGTTACCATTGATGGAATTGATCTTTCTAAAGTGAATTTGAGCAGTTTTAGAAAACATCTTGGCGTTGTCCTTCAAGATGACTTTTTATACGAAGGCACCATTCGCGAAAACATTCTTTTTCCTAGACCAAACGCTACCGAAGCTGAGTTACAAGCTGCGGTAAAAGGTGCATACGTGAATGAGTTTACCGACCGATTTGACGATGGTTTAGAAACCGTAATTGGCGAACGCGGAGTGAAACTTTCTGGCGGCCAACGTCAGCGAATTTCAATTGCGCGAGCATTGCTAGCCAATCCTAAAATCATCATTTTAGATGAGGCCACTTCTAACCTTGATACAGAAAGTGAATCGTTCATTCAAAAGAGTTTGAATGCCTTGATGAAAGATAGAACCACCTTTGTGATTGCCCACAGATTAAGCACCATTCAGCAAGCTGATCAAATTTTGGTGATCGAAGAAGGGAACATTGTAGAGCGCGGAACGCATCCTGAGTTAATTGCAAGCAAAGGCCGCTATTACGAGCTGTTTACTTATCAAAGTAGAATCTAAACCTGCATTAAGGTTTGGGATGACTCATGAAAAAATGCCACATCACTTCGTTCGCGTTGATTGCAACTGAAGGTTGGTCGGCTTTTTTTCTTGGAGCAGTTCCCATCGGCCAACTGTGGCCGCCATCTTTGGTGATGTAAAGCTGCAATTCAGTAGAATCTGAGCAGTTGAGCCACGACCAAAAATCTACATCATCATTGTAAGAAAAACTAGTGCTTAAAGCACAATCGTTTAAGCCATTCCAAGCATTAAACACAGAATCTAGCGGAGGATTGTAATGGTCAGAAATGCCATTTCCGATTCCGCCATTGTAGGGTATGTTTTCATCTTCATAAGAATGAAAGTGCACAATGCTCACTGCATCGCTTGGGTTGCATTCTGTTGCAACCATGGTTCCGGCAACGGGGGCAATTGCAGCAATTTTATCGCTGAGTTCGCAGGCTAAACGGTAACTCATCATGGCACCATTGCTCATTCCGGTTACGAAAATTTGCTTTGGGTTGATGCTGTAATTAGTACTTACTTCATCTATCAATGCGCTGATAAATCCCACATCGTCTACACTGTTTTCTGATGCTTTTCCGCAACAGTTGCCCGCATTCCATGTGCGGTTTAGCCCGTTTGGCGAACAAAGAATAAATCCTTTTTCATCCGAAAAATCGGCCAAACTGCTTTGTTGCTCTATGTTTTTGGCGCTGCCTGTGCCACCGTGCAATGCGATGATGAGCGCCACGGCCGAGTCGCTACTATAGCTCTCAGGAACGTGAAGCAAATAAGACCTTTTTTCACCA
>CAZWXC010000190.1:0-5542 GCA_964637935.1 uncultured Flavobacteriales bacterium
AAAACCAAAATGCCAAATGCATGTATTGGTGTGGATGTGATTGTTGGTTTTCCGGGAGAAACAGATGAAGAATTCATGAAAACCGTAGATTTCATCAAATCATTGGATGTATCGTACTTGCACGTGTTCACCTATTCTGAGCGTGCAAATACTACCGCATTGCGTATTGACGAAGTTATTCCTATACAAGTGCGCCAAGAGCGCAATAAAATACTGACTAATCTTGCACTCAAAAAGAAGCGCGCGTTTTACGAAACACAAGTGGGCAGCACGCATCCTGTGCTTTGGGAAGCTGCAGACAACGAAGGAATGATGCATGGTTTTACAGAAAACTACGTCAAAGTTCAAAAGCCATTTGACGAAAATTCCGTTAATGCCATTGAACTTGTGGTGCTACAAGAAATTGATAGAAGCGGCTTAGTGAGTGCTGGTATTGAAGATAAAATGACACTTGTAAGCGAAGGGTAAGTAATAGTTGGTAGTTAGTAGTTAGTAGTTAGTAGTTAGTAGTTAGTGGTTAGTAGTATGAAAAATCAAGATTACCCTTTGAAACTCAATCTTTCAGAAATCACTTCAAATGTTGCATCTATCTGTAGGCTTGCATTTCAGGAAGTTATCGCTCCGAAACTTGCTGGAAATGTGCGCATTCAATCAAAAGACAATTCGGGTAGAAATTTTGTGACCGAAGTAGATTTGGCTACAGAACTTTTTCTCAAAGAAAGATTGACAAAAGTTGTTCCAGAGGCAGGTTTCATTGCGGAAGAAACTGCCAGCAACTCCAATGCAATTGGCCTAAATTGGATCATTGACCCAATAGACGGCACCACCAATTTCATGCACCATGCACCACCCTATTGCATTTCGGTGGCTTTGGCAAAAGATCACGAAATTTTGGTGGGAGTAGTTTTTGAATTGTTTTATCAAGAAATGTTTACTGCTTGGAAAGGCGGAGGCAGTTATAATAACGACAAGAAAATTCGCATTTCGGTTGCTGAAAATCTCAGCGAATCGCTGTTAGTTACTGGCTTTCCGTACGAGCAAAATGAATTATTTGACTCTTGGATTGCGCTTTTCGCGAAACTAACGCGCAAAACACACGGAGTTCGCAGGTACGGAGCCGCTGCTGTTGATTTATGCTACGTGGCCGCTGGCCGAATAGATGGATACTATGAATTTAATCTAAACCCATGGGATGTGGCAGCAGGCAGCCTCATAGCTCAAGAAGCTGGAGCTACGGTTACCGATTTCTATCATGGTGACGACTTCTTATTTGGAAAATCATTGATTGCCACCAATGGCCAAATCCAACAAGAATTGTCGGCTGAAGCAGCTGATTTTGCAGCGCTTCTAGCTGAGTTTAATAGTCGCTGAGTTACAATTCGTAAAACAAGCGAATACTACCTCCTAGCGCGTTCAATTTGAATTGCTGAATCCCAAAATATTGGATTCCATAATCGTAATGAAACTCAAGTTCTGTACCAAATCCATCTCTTCTGAAAATGGTCGTTCCTGCCCCTAAATGCAAAAATTGAGGTGAAATACCCCCCGATTTGATGCCATAATGGTAATCGTCATATTCATCAGAATCGGTAAAACGATAATGCTGCCAACCATAAACCGAAGTACTCACACCAACATTGATAAATGGATTTATTTCTTGATTTGGTCTGAAGTACAATCTCAAATGAATAGGTACCGTCACATTTCTAAGCGTTGTGTACACATCGTAATAAGACATATCGAGGTTTGGAACACTTGAAAAAGCTGCAAAATCGATGATATGTTCAAACTTGAGTTGCGAATACGTGGCACCAATATTCAACCCAACGCGGTCTGATAAGCGTAATTCGCCCGAAACACCCAATCTGTTTTGCGAATTTTCCTTTATTCCACTTCCAAAAGGTTTGGCGTAAGTGCCATTAACACCCATAAAAAAGGCTTTTTGAATGGGTTCTTTCTCTTTCTTGGGTTCTTCTTTCTCAGCTTCAGATTCTTCCTTTTTCTGATCTTCTTTTTTAGCAATTGGCAGCTCGGCCAATACTGAATCTGCTGTTGCTGACTCAGACAGAGCCATGTTTTCACTAAGCTTTTCAAGCTCTTTTACACTTGCTGCGATCAACGGAGTATTCTCAACGCTAATTTCATCACCCGATGCAGATTTTATACTTGGCTTTTTGCTTTCACTTTTTGAAGTGGAACCGATTGAAGAAGCATTGTTTTTTGCCAGCACTTCATTTGCTACAACCTCAGTTTTCTCAATGGATTCAACGCCATTGCTCACTGCTTTTGAGCTGTTTAAATCTTTGCTTAACGTTCGCCTTTGAGCTGATAAAACCGTGGATTTCTTTGCCAGCTTATTGGTTTGATCGATGATGTATATCGTGTCTACAGAATGTTGGTAAACCACCACTGTATCTTTTTTGCTTGTCGCAATGCGTGATTGTTGAGCAAGTAAATTGTTGTTTTCAATTTCGCAAGCCATTGCTTTCATTTCAGTTTGAAATTGCTCATGTTTGAAATGTGTAAAACCAGCGTAGCCAGCAGATAGCAGCAATAAAACGCCTGCCAATGCTGGCCAGAAATAAAACCAAAAGCCTCTGCCCGACTTCTGCAAACCATGCATCACGCCAGCCCACTCAGCTTGTGTAGGTGGTGTAGTATCTTGAAAACCTTCAAGTGACGCCCTTATTATATCTTCAAATGATTGATCAGACATAGCTTAATCCGCTTGATTCCATTGATTTAACATCTCTCTTAATTGAGCTTTGGCTTTGAACAGATTGCTTTTGGTAGACCCTACCGTGATTCCAAGCTGTTCGGCAATTTCTTCGTGTTTAAATCCTTCTACAATATGCAGCACAAACACAATTCGATAAGAAGGCGGCAACTGTTGCACCGCTAGCATGATGTCGTTTGCCGATAAACTGCTTAGTACATCTGCATCTACTGAGCTATCGTTATCATACAATTCATCGTTCGTTTTTATTTCGTTGGCTTTATGATACTTTCTGTAATAATCTATCGATGAATTGATGACTATTCTTCGGAACCACGGCCTAAATTCTCTTTCTAAATCAAAGGTTTCTAACCTTTTAAACATGTTGACAAAAGCATCTTGTACAATTTCTTGCGCCTCAAACCTACTGCCACCATAGCGCATAGCCACGCTTATAGCATAGTTATAATGCTTGAGATAAATCTTTTCTTGACTAGCCCGCTCGCCATTAAGCGCTCGTTCTAATATCTCATTGGGGTTGTTAGACATGCCTTTCTCATTGCGCCTTACGGTGAATCAAAAACTTCGGTTGTCTTGAGGAATTTTATTTTTTGGAAGGCAACCAAAATAGAAACGATGGCCGTAATGGCTGGAAAACAAAAGGAACTATTTCCAGACTTCAAAATTTAAAGCACCATGAAAGTTTCACACATTTTATTACTCGCGGTCATAGCGGCCATCCTTGGTTTACAGAGTTGTAATCATAATTCGCCAATTACTTCTGACGGCATTGCTACAGACCCAAATACTGTATTTTCCGACACCATCTATTTTGATTCTCAGATCATGCCTTTGATGGTATCAAGCTGCGCATATAGCGGTTGTCACGATGCGGCAACGCACAGAGATGGTGTTGATTTAAGCACCTACAGCAAGATTATCAGCACCGCTGAGGTGGTTGCTGGTAAACCAGAAAAGAGCGAATTGTATGAAGTTATGATTGCATCTGACGAAGATCAAATGCCTCCTTCTGGCAAACTCTCAAACAATGCGATCAGCCTAGTATATAACTGGATTTTGCAGGGCGCTTTAAACAATACTGATCCAAATCAGGCATGCGATAGCACCCAATTTGCCTATGCTGCCAACATAAAACCAATCTTGAATTCATATTGCACCTCTTGTCACAACAGCAGCAGCTTGAGTGGAGGCTTTTCGCTCGAAAATTACATTGATGTAAAATCAAAAGCAGACAATGGCTCACTTTTAGGTTCTATAAAACATCAAAGCCCTTATTCAGCAATGCCTCCAGGAAACATGATTTCTGATTGCAACATAGCCATTGTGAGCAATTGGATTGAAGCTGGAGCACAAAACAACTGATCAACATCAGTTGATTCTTTGAGCATTTCATAGTAGAAGCCTCGTTTTGGTAACATTAGTCACGTTATCAACTTAGAGGCTTATCTATTTTCGAACCATGAAATTTACTGTAAGCACCCTACTCTTTTCTCTAGTTATTCTTTTGGGTCAAGCCCAAAATTTCGACTACAAAATTCATCTCGAACCCATAGCGATTGACGGATTAGACGGAACACATTCATACGCATTTGCAACCCACAACAACGAATGGTTGATTGTGGGTGGCAGAAAAGATGGCCTGCATGCCAGGCAGCCATTCAATGCTTTCCCAGCTTCGTTCAACAACACTTCTCTGATGGTGATAAACATTGATAATCAAGCTGTTTACAGTGATGACTTAAATGCATTATCAACATATATTAAAGAACAATTACAAAGCACCAATATGTGTTTTCATCAGGTAGAAGACACGCTTTACATTGCTGGTGGATATGCCTACAGCGAGAGCGCACAAGACCATATTACCTTCCCATACCTTACTACTATTATTGTGAGTCAAACCATCAACGCTATTAAAACAGGTGGCGATGTTTCGGCTTATGTTAAGCAAGTAGCAAACGCTGATATGGCTGTAACAGGCGGCCATTTGGCTCACTTAGATAATCAACTGATTTTGGTAGGCGGACACAGATTTGATGGCCGATACAACCCAATGGGAATGAATACATACGTGCAGACTTACTCAGATGGCATCATCCATTTTAAAGTAAACAACAGTGGGCAAACACCCGTAATTTCTGGAATCAATAAAACTACAGATGCAGCACACTTGCACCGTAGAGATTATAACCTGATGCCGCAAATGTTTGGCGATGGCAGCTTTGGATACATGATTTCCTCAGGTGTTTTTCAAATAAATGCTGATCTTCCATTTCTTTATCCAGTAGAGATAAAATCAAGTGGACATACCGCCATTGCTAGCTTTAACCAATATTTGAGCAACTACCACTCGGCTGCGGTGAGCATTTATGACAGCAGCGCCCACGTTACTCATAGTTTGTTTTTTGGTGGAATGAGTCAGTATTTCTATTCAAACGGAAGTTTGCAACAAGACGATAATGTGCCCTTTGTCAATACTATTTCGCGCGTTTCTAGAGATGCAAACGACTTGCTTACCGAATTCAAACAAGAGGAAGAAATGCCGGCTCTGATAGGCGCAAGCGCTGAATTTATCATGAATGAAAATATAGCTTCTATTGAAGATGAAATGGTTGTTGTTGGCAATCAAACCACAGATTCGCTCAACATTGGCCACATTTATGGTGGGATCAAAAGCACGCAAAGCAATCCATTTTCAAACAACAATACTTCAGTAACCAGCGCTAGCCCAACTATTTACAAAGTTTGGTTAATCAAAGAAGACGCGCCTGATGGCTTTGAAAATAAGATCATCAATGAACACCA
>CAZWXC010000191.1:0-5535 GCA_964637935.1 uncultured Flavobacteriales bacterium
TTCTTCTGCTTCGGCAAATTGTAATTGCTCCACAAATTCGGTGGCCTTTGCAGCAAACTTATTTTGACCCAATGCAGAGCCAGCCACTACCATAAAAATGGAAATGAGCGCTAAAAGCTTTGAAGGGTAGTGTAGAGGTGTCAAAAAAAGGGTCGCTAGAAATATCGGGGTGAATCAGATGGAGATTTGCGCAAAGCTAATTCAATGCCTAAGAAAATTTCGTGGCTACTGCCATTGGTATATCTCAGTGCATTAAAAGGGTAATCGAATGAATAGCCAATTCTATATTTTTCGGCAATGACATATTCTAAAATCACAGCAGCGCCATAGTTTGGTCTGGCAGTAATGCCGGCCCATAATTTTTCATCAATCAATACGCTTACGTTTAGGTCAAGCACCCCTTGATACAATCCAGCTTGCTTATAGAGAATACTTGGCTTTAGGGTTAAGTGTTTGTTCAGCACAAAGGCCCGCCCAAAGGTTAAAGACATGTGCCTGAATTGTTTGTAAGCCAAACCAAGCGAAAGCAATGAATCTGCAGCTGAAAAGTTGGCTTTTGGTTCCAATAAATGAGCAAACTCAATGCCTATGTAAAGTTTTCTAGTATTGTAAAAAGCTCCGAAATCAACATCAGGTGTAAGTATTTGACTTTGGCCATAAAATGGAACTACATCGGCAGCATCTTTAAAGGTGACTTTGTTCCAATTAAAAGTGAAATAATTGAACCCTGCACCAAGACCAAGCGACATTTTGCCTTTAAGAAGCGGAAAGCGGTAGGCATAGTCAAATTCTGCGTTTATGGTGTTTCTAGCGCCAATGTTGTCGTTTGACATTTGAAAACCCAATCCCATTTTCTTATTCATCAATGGGCCATGTATGGCAAATGATTGTGTGGTAGGTGCGCCATCAATTCCAATCCATTGGTTTCTAAACAACGCTACTCCGCTTATTGCTTCTCGGCTGCCCGCGTAAGCAGGGTTTATTCCAAGCGGATTAAACATGTATTGGTTAAACTTTGGGTCTTGCTGGGCTTGCGCATCAAAATGGACGAGTTGCATGAAACATGCAAGGCCAAAAAGGACTATGTTTTTCATGCTTTTCATCTTGTAATTTCTATAAAGCCTCGGTACGTACTGTTATCAAACTCAGCAATGTAATAGTAGGTGCCATCCGGTAGTTTGTTTCCATTGGTGTGGTTTCCGCTAAAGAAATCATTCACATTGTTATAGTCATTTGTTCTCCAAACCCTAATTCCATATCGATTAAAAACCTCTAGCTTTTTGGTGGTGAAGAAGTCTGCATTTTCTATAAACCAATTATCGTTGTCATTATCACCATTTGGTGTAAGACCTGTATAAAATTGTGGAGCACAATCAATAATTTGATCCGCTTCTATAAAGGCTGTGTTGGTCACTCTATTTCCGTTGCTACCCGTTATGGTCACCGAATATTCGCCCACTTCAAGCTGAGCTATGTCTCGCGTGCTGGCACCATTGCTCCATTGAAAAATATATGGCTCTGCAATGTTTGAAGAAATGAACGAAACAGTTATGAATCCATCATTAGCCCCAATACACGCTGCGTTAGTTGCAGTAAGCGACACTACAAAAGGATTATTAATCACATAATTGCTTTGCTGAAAACCTTGAGTAATGATTAAGTCGGTGGTGGTTTGTGTGGTAATAATGGGTTCGCCAACTGATGCAGATAAAGTAAAGTTATTTCCATTTGAATATTCACTGAAACCCGAGCCAATAAGTATTTGATCTAAACTAATTTGAGCATGTGTTGATTTTGAAAAACAACAAGCACAAATCGATGTTAGAATAAACAAAAAGTTAGTTATGAAGGGACTTTTACTCAATCTATTGCAATATTAAAGTGTGTTGTATTGATAATAGCTATTTGATGTTATTATAGTCTGTCTATTTCTAGAAAGCGTCAACTTAAATTTCATTGATATAAACTTCTATATCACCGTAAATTCTTACTGAACCATCTATTACCATCCATTTTGTTTCGCCATCTTTCTGCAGCTCTCCTTTCAATTCAACATAATTCGTTGGTGAGGAAGTAATGTTTAGCATTCCGTTGCAATTAAAATTTCCATTGATCACTGTAATTCCATCTTGTATGTCTATTGTTCCTCCTGTTTCTAATTCCAAATCGCTATTTATAGTCAAATCTCCACCATCAATTGTGAGAGTACCTTCTATAGAAAGATTGTTGCAACTCTCATTATTTGCTATGGTAACAATGTGTGGATTGTTAATTAATACGTCATCAGCAGCTCCAGGAACACCCGTTATTAGGCCCCAAACCAATAAGTTAGAATTCCAAGCTCCAGTAGATGTAGAACTGTAATCTTGTGCATATAGATTAAAGCTTGCAACTAAGCAGCTAAGCAAAATCAGGGCTTTCTTTTTAATAAGCTTCATCATGGTAAAATTGCAGTTTTAGCAACCCAAACACCTCCTTCTCTTCGTTCAAAATTTAGGTTGTTTCCAGATCTAATTATTCTCCAGCTTCCATTTGTATTCGGGTCGCCCATGTAAAAAGCTTCTGCGCTGCCAATGTCTACAGAGCCAGCTGCAGTTATGTTTCCATTCACATTCAGATTAGCTGAATTGGCATCAGGCCCAATTTGCACTTCGCCCGATCTTGTGATTCTCATCCATTCTGTTAGATCGGTATCTCTTGTCCAAAAACCGAGAGCTCCGTGATTTGAGCTACCGAGGTTTCTTGCGGTAATCGCTGCTCCTTCGTATTCGAAGCTACCAGATGAGGAATCATATCCTTTGAATACAATTTTTCCATAAATATTCGATCCTAAAGCTCCAGCACCTTGTATTGTCAAAGTTCTGGTAACGTCACTGCTACCGTCTCTGTCTAAAAGCAAATTGCCTCCATTTATATGCAACAATTCTGTTGGATTTGTCTCATTGATTCCAACGTTTCCACTTTCATCAATTCTCATAAACTCAGTAAACCCGCTTGCATCGGATGCAAATCTTAAAGGGTCTCCAGATTTTACTTGTATGTATGGTTCAGGGTCGTTTAATCGGCCAGGAAACATTACCATAAAATGAGATCGATCAGAATTACTTGTACTTAATATAGCGCCAACATCGGTGCTAGATCCGCGTATGTCTAATGAAAATGAAGGGGAGACATTGTCCAATCCTAGGCCAACATTCCCATCGGGTTTGATGGTTAAAAACTTCTTATAGGTGGTGCCATCAAAATATTCGAAATTGAAGTTGTTAATTTCTGTAGCTATCTTTCTGTGGTAAAAGGCCCAAGTCTTATCAACAGATTCATTTGAATTGAGTTGAAACCCAGAAAAATTGTAAGCATCACCTGTACCAGTGATGTCGAGGTACGCACCTTTTGTAGAGCTATTTATGCTGAGCAAATTTGAAGGGTTTGATAAGCCAATTCCAACCCCAGTATCAGTAAACACAGTTATGTTGGCGCCATTTACATCAAACCTTATTAAATCTTCATCAGGAGTTGACTCAACCTGGATTTTGGTGTCACCATCTATATCAGACAACCTTGTTGAATCCATATCCAAAGTCGCAATAAGTGAATAGATGTGTGCACTATCAAGTATTTGACTCCAAGTAGCAGCAGCATTGTTATAGATGTAAAGTCCAAAGCTTCCATTAGTTTGCAACACCATTAGTCCATTGGCCGGGTTGTCGATTGCTAGTCTTTGGGTTTGCGTCATTCGCGGCATTAAAAAACCTTTGCTGGCGCTTGATACATCAAGCATGGCGCTTGAATCGGGTAGTGCTCCAGATTCGTTTATACTTACATTTTGGGCTATGACCGAAATGTGAATAAACAGAAAGATCACAAGAATGAACCTTTTCATAAGATTTATGATACGATTCTCTTTTGCTAATTGATATGATGATTGATTGAAAAACAAAATGCTACAATATTTCTATTCTACTCGTTTGGATTTAGCTTTTGGGGTGATTCAGATTAGTTTTCGAGATGTTGAATGCGAGTCAAAAGGTCATCATATTTAGAATTTAAGGTTTCAATTTCTGTTTGCTGCTCTTTAATTGCTTGCAGAAGCACAGCCGTAAATTTTGAGTAATCCACTGCCAGATACCCATCATCGTTTTCAATCACTAATTCAGGATAAATTTTTTGAATTTTTTGAGCGATTACACCAATGGCTCTCTCCGAAGTAAATCCTCTATCGGTAAAGTTTATAGTGTCCCAATAATGGTAAACTCCTGTGATGCTATCTAATGTTGAAAGAACATTTGTGATAGGAGCGATTTCGGTTTTTAATCTTTCGTCAGATGGTGTAATAGTACCAGATGCAAGAATATTCCCGATTACATGTAGTTTTTGAGAAGGAGAAGTAGTACCAATTCCCACATTCCCGTTACTTGAAATTCTCATTCTTTCTGAGTCAAAAGTTCCTAAAATTAAGCTACTGGCTTCATAATTCCACATATAACCAGCTCCAGAACCATACCCAACGTAAAGACCATCTTGAAGACCTGATCCGGTGCTAGAATTGTTGAACAACATTGCAGTTTCTGATCCGGAATCGTATAAGTGCAGTTTTTGATTTGGTGAAGATGTTCCAATTCCCACATTGCCATCGCCATCAATTCTCATTAATGAAGTAAAGTTGTTGATAGGATTGGCTGCTGGAGCGGATCTTTTAAAGTCAATATAGTCATTCGAAACTCCTATGTCGATCATGTATGCGGCAAATGAAGTATTTAGTCTATTCCAAGTGGTACCATCACTATATGCATTTGCTGAAAGAGTTCCTCCAAAGTCTGCAAACCCTGAGAGGAACACATCTCCAGCATTTCCTGATCCGACTCTTAATCCTGATCCGCCTTGTACAACTTGTAGCTTTTGACTTGGATTTGTTATCCCTATTCCAACATTTCCGTTATCACCATCAATAAAAAGATCAGCAATGCTACGATCAATGTTGTAGAAAAACATGCCCTCGCCCCAAGCGTGAGTGTCATAAGAACTGCCAAAAGTGTATTTAGCTGTGCCTTGATCGGCAAAAACAATTTCAGAAGTGTAGCTGGCAGTTTCTTGGTTTAGTCGGATCATGGCATCAACCAACGGAGAAGAAATATGAAGCGGGTTAGTAGCTGCTAATGTTCCAATTCCCAGATTACCACTTAAGTAGTTGTATGTTTCATTTTTACTGTAAATGCCATAGGCGTTATCCGTACTTCCAGAGAAGTTTGCGCAAAAAGCTGTCGCCACGGGGTGTGTCATGGTAGTATTGGGAGAGATCATAACATGATGACCAAATAATGAATCTGGACTATTGTTAGTTCCAATAATATTTACAATTGAACCAAATTTTTTCTGCACTCCAGAGCTGCTCACTTGAATCTCCAAACCAACTTTTTCTCCTGAACCTGCGGTGGCGTTATTTGTTATGAGCAGACCTTTTGATGAAGAAGTGCTCACTAAAATTTCAGCTTTAAACCCACTTGCTATTGTGTTTGTACCTATTCCAACTTGAGAACC
>CAZWXC010000192.1:0-5477 GCA_964637935.1 uncultured Flavobacteriales bacterium
CAACAACAAAGCACGCATGGTGCCAGCAAGACAACCTGACTCAAGTGGTGGAGTACACAGCTGATTATTTTTCAAAATGAAGATATTGCCCGAAATACCTTCACAAACTTCATTTTGGCTATTAAACAAAACTGCTTCTTCTACTCCATTTTCTTTGGCATCAAGTGCTGCCAACACTTGCAGAGGCTTAGCGGTAAGCTTAAAATTGCCCACAGTATGCCGTGGTAATTGAATTGAACTGAAATGCAATTTTTCAATTCTTCGAAGTTCAAATCTTGAAGCTTCTATTTCTGAAGAGTTGAAATCAATTTGATAAGCATTGCTTTCTGGTAAATATTTGCCTTTTCCAGTTCTGAAAAAAGTAATTCTTAAACGCCCGTTTACCAGAGATACCTCTCGCAGATAGTTTACGATTTGACTTTTTAGCTCTTGCTCAGTGTAGCTATTCTCAAACTTTAAGAAGGTAATTGTTCGTTGAATTCTTTCCCAGTGATCATTCCAAAAAACAGGTACGCCATTAACTATTTTAAAAGCTTCGAAAAATCCGTCACCATATAGAAATGCGCGATTCACGATTAAAAATATTTCAAGATAAACTCAGGATGCAAAATGATGGTGAGCAATAAGCCATAAATACCACCAAAATAATGGGCTGAATGTGCAATATTGCTCTTCGAATTTTTATCCAAATAGATTTCAAGTGCTAGGTAACCGATACCAAAAACCCATGCTGGAAAATCAATTGGAATAAACATCAAGTTCATATCAGCAAATGGGAACATGACAATAAATGCATACACCACAGCCGAAACCGCACCTGAAGCACCAACAGCATGATAGGCGTAATTACCTCGATTCTGTGTGTAACCTGGAATGGCACTAAATAGAATTCCACCCAAATAAAGCAGGCAAAAATAGATCAATCCATTTCCTTGGAAATAATAATCGTAAGCCTCAAAAACCGAATTTCCAAAATAGTAAAGCACATACATATTTACGGCTAAGTGCGTAAAATCGGCATGCAAGAATGCGTGTGTTATAAATCGATACCATTCGTTTTTACGGTCGATTTCATAAGGCTGAAAATCGAGTTTGTAAAAAAGGTCACGATTATAAAAGCAGGTAACCGAAAGCAGCACGTTGGCAGCTAAAATGATTAATGGAAATGTCATGCTTCGAAACTAAATGTATTTAGCATGGCATCGCCCAAATGATCAATAATGTCTGATGCAATTAACGCATGTTGGCCAAATGATTCTGCCGCAATATCACCTGCCAAACCATGCACATACATTCCGGCCAATGCAGCCAGCTTTGGCGGCTTACCTTGAGCCAAGAAAGACGTTATTATACCTGTAAGCACATCGCCACTGCCAGCTGTGGCCATACCAGCATTGCCTGTAGAATTGAAATATAGTTGACCATCGGGTGTAGCAAGCACAGAATGAGCGCCTTTCAGCAATACAAACACTTTGTTTTTCATGGCAAAAGCATTCAGTTTTTCGAGTCGCTCAAATGCATCTGATGACTTACCCACCAGTCGCTCAAACTCGCCAACATGTGGTGTGAGTATGGCACCTTTTGGCAACCAAGAAAGGCCATCGTCTGATGCGGCAATCATATTGATCGCGTCTGCATCAATCACAACAGGGAATTTTACCGAATTCAGAAGCGTCTTTAAACTTCGCTTTGTCTTTTTACCAGTTCCCAATCCAGGACCAATGCCCACTGCTTGGTATGCATCGGTTTTGATGGTGTCGCCAATAAAATCAATATAATCATCAATTTCTGCCATAGCTTCTGGAATAGTAGCTTGCAGAATATTGTAGCCGCACCTAGGAATATGTGCAGTCAACTTGCCTACTCCCGATCTTAATGCAGCTTTTGCCGAAAGCACCGAAGCGCCCATTTTACCAAAACTTCCCGAAACCAACAAAGCGTGACCAAAAATACCTTTGTGATCAAATCGCTTTCGCTCAAATTCAAAACTGAATTCTCTCAGTTGGTTCACAAAATACTTCTGGCTTTCTGCTTCGCGCAAATATTGTGGATCTAAACCAATTGAAATAACGGTCCAATGCTGCAGAAATTCTTCGCAACCAGGCAACATAAAACTCAGTTTTGGAACTTCGAAAGTCAGTGTATGAACCGCATTTATTACTGCCGAGTTTCTTGGTGTTGGCTTATCAGCAAACATACCCGATGGAATGTCGATAGAAATGACATCTGCAATGCTTGCGTTAATTTGTTGAATACATATGGCAGCAAAGCCTTCTACTACTCTATTTAAACCAGAACCAAATAATCCATCAATTACAACCGTATTGCTCGTAATTGGTGGAATTTGAGCTTCTTCAAGAATGTAGCTTACCTCATGGCCCATTTCGCGCAAGCGATCAAGATTGATCTGACAGTCGGCTGAAAAATTTTCTGAATACCTGACAACGAAGGTTTTCACTTCAAAACCTAATTGTAAAAGGTGCCTTGAAACTACTAAAGCATCGCCTCCATTATTACCAATACCGGCAAAAATGATAAAAGGTCGATCGTTGGAATAGTGATTTATAATCCAATCAACGCAGCCTTTTGCTGCGCGTTCCATTAAGTCTGACGAGTCAATTGGCTCGCGCTCAATCGTTAATCTATCAGCTTCTCTGATCTGTTTGGTGGTAAGTATTTTCTGCATAAAGTTCTCCCAAATTTACGTGTCTTGAATGAATACTTTTGGCCGCTCTGCAAAAGGCTGTATCATATCGAGAAATTGCGTCTATCGCCCTACCCATAATGGTTAGCGGCATTAGCGTTCATATGATTGGTTTGATAGACACGATTTTCTTAGCACGCATAGGCGAAGTGGAATTGGGTGCGGCCGGAAACTCAACCTTACTATATTATACAATGGTTATTTGCTTAAGTGGTTTATCACTTGGTGCTCAAATCATTATGGCTCGCAGAAATGGAGAAGAAGCATTTGCGAGTATCGGAAAAGTATTTCAACATAGCATGGCTATGCTGCTTGCGATGACGTTTATCGCTTTCTCATTATTGCATTATGGCACGTCTGCTTTAGTTAATGTCATCTACAGCTCTCAAGGTGTAATTGAAGCAACTGAAGACTTCATGAGCATCAGAACATTTGGTCTTTTTCCATCAGTTGTCAACTTTGTTTTCATCGCATTTTATGTTGGTATCACTAAAACTAAGGTGCTTGCAATAGGCACTCCATTGCTCGCTATTGTAAACATTGTTTTCGATTATTTATTGATTTTCGGTATCGGGCCTTTCCCAGAAATGGGAATAAAAGGCGCAGCACTAGCATCGGTGATCGCTGAATGTTTTGGTTCACTATTTTTCATTGGCTACATGCTCATTTTCACAGATTTAAGAAAATATGCTTTACATAAAATTCATGCTTTTGATAAAGAAGTCTTGAAGCGAATTTGGAAAATAGGAAGTCCATTGATGTTGCAGTATTTGGTGGCAATGGGTGCTTGGTTTGTGTTCTTTTCTATCATAGAAGCTATCAACGAACGAGCACTCGCTGTGAGTCATATTGTGCGCGCTTTGTATATGATTCTCGGCATTCCATTGACTGCTTGGAGCGATGCCACAAACACGCTGGTGAGCAATCTCATTGGACAAAAAAGGCAAGAATTGATCATGCCCACGATCAAGAAAATTGCCATTTTACTATTAGTTGTTGATGGCATTTATTGCTTTGTGCTCAACCTCTTTCCAGAAGCCATTTTGGGACTATTTACATTCGACCAAAGCCTGATATCGGACGCTGTGCCTACACTGCGAGTGATTAGTTTCTCACTCACCTTCTTCTCCCTTTCCTTTCTAACATTCAGAGGTTTAGCTGGCGCAGGACTTACTCGGCTATGTATGCGTATAGAGATATTTACCGTAGTTGTTTACTTGTGCGCAGCATTTGCCTTAGTTACTTGGTTTGACGCAAGCACAGCCGTGGTTTGGTGCACAGAGTTTATCTATTTCGGGCTTTTAGGTGGAATAAGCCTTTACTTTCTAAGACAAGGGAAATATAATACAGACGACTTTTAAGGTCTATTGTAGGATAGCTGAAAGTGCTCGATTATATCCAGACCATAAGCCAGCAAATCGTCATTCAAAAACAATACTGGATAAATAAATACTGGCTCTGGCGTAGAATCGCCTTCATCATCAATATTGATTACTAGGCAATCAATGTTTTTACGCTTGATGTAGTCTAAAACATTCTCACATTGGCTGCAGTCGTTAGAAACATACAACGTATATCTTTTAAGCATGAAGTAAAAAACAGAATGGTAATACTATCCTTTAGGTAGAAGCTTAATATCGCGATCAACTTCAGGTTGGAAAGAGCTTTTGCCAAGAACTTTCACTTCGAACGAAACGGGCTCAAAACCTGGTGCCTCAATAAACACATCAAATTCACCTGGTGGAATTACGATAACATAACGCATTGTATTTGGGTTTGGAGCATAATAACCGTAAGCATCGCCATCTTTTAGATTGGTAACCGTAATTCCAACATCTTGTAAATCTTTTCCTTCATCCATAGAAGAGATTATTCCCTTTAGGACGGTGTATTCACTTTCAACTTCATTGATGGTCAATCGATAGATATCATAATCGCCATAACCTTCTTCGCGCAATGCAGATATGTAACCATAACGGCCATTTCTAGAAACACGGTAGTTCATATCATCATCTACAGAGTTAACTGGATAACCCAAATTTCTTGGTCCCATGAACTTGTTAGAATCTGGGTTATATTCTGCTTTGAAAATATCGAAACCGCCCATTGAAAAATGCCCCTTTGAAGAGAAATAAAGCATTTTACCATCTGGTGAAACGTTTGGAAAATCTTCGTCACGATCAGTATTAATAGAAGAACCTGCATTGAAAGGAACACCCCAAGCACCTGTAGGTAATTTTTTGGTGATCCAAATGTCTGTTCCTCCATACCCACCCGGTCTGTCGCTTACGAAATAGATAACATCACCTTCTACATTGTAGGTAGCTGCAATTTCGCGAAAGCGAGAATTAACGTCTTTGCCTAGTGCTTTTTCATTTGATAATACTCCATTTGCAAAGTCAGCCTCGTAAATATCTCCACTTATTCCTTGCAGCCCCTTCATTAATAGCATTTTACTACCATCTCCGTTCATACCAACAATCACTTCGCTTTCCTCATTTTTATTCTCAGCTCCAGGCATTTCCGTTGCCGCTTGATATTCGCCATCTTTTACACTCGAATAGTAGATATTCGATGCGTAAGTTCCATCAGGAAGTACGATGCTACCATCGTTTCTTTTAGAAGTGTAAGCGAGGAAGCTTTCATCTACAGATACAAATGGGAAATAATCAGGGAACTCTGAATTAATACCAGGCCCTAGATTTTCGTAAGTACAGCCTACTGGAAACTTCATTAACTCATATGCATTTTCACAATATTCAATTTCAATTTT
>CAZWXC010000193.1:0-5439 GCA_964637935.1 uncultured Flavobacteriales bacterium
CCTTTTCTGTTCTGCTGAAAAAGGTCTTTTTTTGACACGACAAAATATCATTTAATTTCTAACGCCTTAATCTCACCAAATTTTGAGAAATAGTCTGCTTGACTATTATATGCAAAACCGTTTGATTCTAATTTGAGTTTGAAGGCTTGCGTTTGTATGATTAATGTAGTTGGTTCAATGGAGTATTCACTGCCATTTGCGAAGTAGCGAGCAATTTCTAATCGAATTCCAAGTTTCAATAAAATCCACATTGGAGAAAAATAATAAGGCGCACAAACTTCGGTGCCTTTTATAAGTTCTAACATATCAATCTCCTTGAAAGGTATTGGCAATGAAATAGATCGATTGTTTTTGAATACTCTGAGCAGCAATCCTTTAGTGAATGCCTGAAAAATTCCTTTTGAATCTTCCATTAATTCGATGGTTTCAATGGAATGGAACGACTTAATAAAATAGGTGGTGCTTCCTGTAATACCGCCCCTCACCTCTTCGCCAATCAAAGGCAAAAGCTTATGTTTAGGGACGTCATTTGAATGGAAATACATCATTGATTGGCCTTGTTTAGGAATTACAGTCGCTGGCACTAGATATTACTTTGTTCTATTCAGATTTATTCGGCACCTTATTTTTCAAACTGATTAAAAAATAAATAAGAGCCACAAATGGAAAGATGCCTCCTATTGATTGACCCCAACTATAATCTAAAAGATAAAACTTCTCAAGCTCTTTGAAGTCTGATTTAGCTATGATAGTCGCATAAACTTCATTGATCACCACAAGAACAAAAAAGAGAGAAATACAAATGCCCGTCAGCTGGTAGATTATTTTCGATTCAAAGTTTGCTTTGCTGAGCATTCGCTTCGCAGCAATGATCAAAGAAAGTGCAGCAATAATTCCAAAAACCACATTTATTACAATGAGCGAGAATTCACTTTCTATTTGGAAAAATAGAAGGTTGTTCCAAGAAAAAAGAGTACTAAGAATGTAGTAAAACTTATTGGCTGCAACGTATATAAGAACACTCATTAAGCCAATTTGAATCGTGTGTTTCGTCATTTATTTTAATCATTCTTTACTCTCGTTCAATATCCAAAAACTATGGCATCGAATCACCACGTGCTGCAAAGCCAAACAAGAATTCATTTTTGGAAGAAAAGAAGAGTTTTGCATCAGCAACGATTATTTTGGTGCATTTGTTTTAATTCTTTTTCTAAGGATTGTTGAAGGATTTTTCTATACTTTTTCACTACTCCGAAGTCAATAGCGATACCAGTCACTGTGCTGGCGTATTCTGGATCGACTGTAAGTAGTACCTTTTTCTCCTCAATTCTAATGATAACGTCTATCTGTATGTCTGTGAATATACTTCGACCAGAGATCGTTGTTATTTTAATATAGTCTGATAGCGATTCCTTAAAAAGGATTCGGCCAATATGCTTCTTAATAAGCTTATATGTTTCTTCTTGAGATCGTTCTGTTTTAATTTCAATTACTGTGAATCGCTTTAGCGTGACCTTAATGAATTGATAACCAAGAACACCGAAGATAATAGTGAAAAAAATAAAAGGGATTATTTGAAAAAAGCTAGAGCTACTTTCATTCCACTTTATCAGTTTTAAAACGAGCCCGATTGAAATCCCTATACTGCATAAAATGCAGAAAATACCGTATGAATAATTGATGAATTCATTCAATTTTATGCTTTTTGATTTTCTGATTTCAGATCTAAATTCAGCTACTGTCATTTTCCTTCTTTAATGCACCGATTTTGCTGAAACGTAAGGATTTCGAAGTACACTTCTGTCCGCCCGTGATGAACCAAACTACGAAGTGCTATGCTAGCTTTCAGTAAGTTTCTCCCCATGTTTTCTTAGGTTTTGTTGGCGATAGTTTTTTTATTTCATTCATTACCTTGTCTGGATTCCATGTCCATTTAAGAACTCCAAATGAACTCAAGCCTCCATGTGAATTTTGTGAGCTGGTCACATTGATTAATAGTGTTCCTCTGTCGAGAATTATTCTAATATCAAGTGCCGATCCGGTCAATAAATTCAAATTTGTCTCGATATCCATCCCTTCAAAGTCACTTTCCGAGAAGTTGCGGCTACTAAATCTCGTTTCTTTCATGATCCATTCGTTCTCTTCGCAGATTATTCTTATTCTAGAAAAGATTTCGGTTGGACTCAAATCGGTTTCAAATGGTATGAATTTTAAGTTCTGATTTTGAAGGTAAAGAGATATTAGACTAGGAACTACGAAAAATACTGTGACTATGACGATTGGGAAGTAGTCATTTCTATTTTCACCAATTGCGAATAATTCCATAATTATTGCTGTCATGAGGAAAATTAAAAGTCCTACGAGAGTCAATTCGTAATGGAATATATACTCTACAGGTCTGAGCTTATATTTCAAATGAGACTTGGCATATTCAACTTGTCGTGTCGTCATTTTTTAATTATCGCCAACGTTCAAGCATATGGCTTGTGGCGACTCCCGAAGATAAATCTTTCATCCTAGGATAATCCCGATCCGAAGATCATTTTTCGAATGTAGGAAAATCCCGCCATAAGCTATATGCAGTGTTGTGGTGCGTTTTCTTATTTTTTCTTTTTCATTTCTTGAGAATATCCCCAAACAAAATAGATAGTGACGAGCGTTGTTACAACGAAATGAGTTAATCTAAATTTTCCTGTGTTAAAGACATCTACAATTGTCATTACTGCCACTAAGGTTAATATCGTGCCGACATAGGGTTTCCTTTTTATGTATTCACTCAGTCCAAATTTCATATATTCGTTCATTGGATCAGTTTTCACGTGTATTTCGAGTGGCTTCACCTTTTCTTTTTATCTCTTTACCCATGAAGTGTCCTAATACTAAAGCCATCATTAATCCTTGAATGCTCAATACAAGTTTTTCTGTAATAGCTGTCAACATGATAAAAATTGCGGAAAGAGTTAAAATGGAAATCAGATATGGTGACTTTAAGCCAGTAATAATCTTGTTGCCTGCCCAACCACCAATAGAATATATTAGAATGGTTGCCGCGAAAATGAAGACAATTGTCTGAAGGACAAGTTGAAATGGATTTCCTAGCTTCCCGCCTACATTAAGTGACCAGTCTTGAAAGAAAAAAAAATAATTTCCTATAAGCAACAGAATTAGAGCCATGAGGATAAATCCGCTCAAGCAATACTTGAAAGTTACTTTTCTTCCTATGTTAGTCGGTTTCTCCATTCTTAAATGCACCACAACAATAATATAAGCGAATTTCGCACATATCCACTTTAATTACAGTTTTTACACTTTTCAAAAAGCGGTTTTCTAAAACCACTTCACAAGCATAAGCAATTACCCGATACTATCAGAAACTCTTCTAACAGAAATATAAATAATGAACTCAAGCAGAACGAAGTATATATAAGGGCTCATCAAGCTATTGTGGAGATAAGAATACTTTATAGCGGCTATGCTCGTGGCAAAAAGCACTAAGCTGAGCATCTTATAAAAATGCGGGAAATCATACATTTTGAAAATGCTTTTTACCGAAATATATGTACACGAAAAGGTTATGTAAACTGCCGCCAAATACTTCAAGCTGAACATTAGATAACCAGCTAAGCTTACCGTCATTAAGATCAAAAAGAAGAGCCGCAAAAAGGCTACAATCTTCTGTTCATTGGTAACCAAAGCTTTTCCTCTTTTATCTCTTGAGAGAAGAATGGTAGACACTGAAATGGAATAACCAAAATAAAGCCAAGAGAAAATGATGGCGAACAATACCGGAATCAAAAGATTCAGTCCATATCCAAGACCAAGAGAAACAGCACCTACCAAAAACACGAATATGAAAACCGCATTGATCAATCTGGTTCTTGCTCGTTCAGTTTGCTTAACAATCCAATTTCGCAAGAAGGCAATCGGTCTATAAAATGGATACTTACACCGCATAGCTTCCTTCAATGTAGCCAGCGCGTAGTCGTCATTTGGGTTAATTCTTACTGCTTCTACAGCGTGATCAAAGCCTTTGTTATAATCTTTAATTTTTAAATAATTACTCGCTAATGTGGCATGCGAAAAAGCATTGTTTGGGTCATTTGCCAACGACAACTGAGCTGTTTCAAAAGCCTGAATACTTGAGTTTTGTTGATCAAGAATCAAACTTTTAAGATTTAGCACAAACACATTATTTGGATCAATACTCAAGGCCTTATCTACATCTTTAAGCGCAGACTTAAAATGCCTTAAATTGTAATTACATGCTCCTCTAAACTGCCACAAGTTGGCATCTAATGGGTTTGCTTCTATAGCACGATCTGCGTACAAAATTGCTTCTTCATATTTTTTTGAAGCGTAACACCAATGACCAAAATTCAACAATACAAGCGGGTGATTTGGGTAATTGGAAATAGCCGCATCTATGGCAATTTTCGCTTTATCCAATTCATCTAACTTAATATGACACTGCACTAAAAGGACAAGTCCTCTTAAATGAATTGGATCAATTTGCAATAAAGCAGAAAGTTGACGGAGACAATCTTGATACCTGAAACTGTTGTACAAAATGGCCGCTTTTTGATAAACTACCATTTCAGGTGTATTTGGTGGTGAGTATTCCATCAACTAAAAATCAAACGCCATCACTCCCGCTCTATCGATTGGAAATTGGCAATCCACTGAAAAGCAACAAATGCGAATATGAAAAACGGTAGAGCAAAGCTAAGTTGCTTCATTCCTGTAAAAGCTTCGGCAACACCTAGCACTGCCAAAATCAACAAACCAAGTGCGTAATATTTCATCAAATGCTTGATTTTGGTAGGCATATAAAACCTACTAATCGGAATCATCATGGCAAACGAAACGGCTGCACTTATTAGCCACGCTTCGTTTTCAAACACTAAAAAAGCGCCCAAACTCAACACCGACAAACTCAGACACACTCCTACTCCGCTGGCGGTGCGCTTTTCTTCATCGTCCAGCAAATGCTCGCCATATTTATTCAATCTTAAAAATAGGTTTGAAAGTGGATTGGCAATCCACGTAGTCATTGCGATAAGCGCAAAAACGGCAATGAGCGGATACAAATACGGTTGCAAACTTTCGTTGCTTGCTGCCAAGTTGGTAATTCCTTTGAAGGCAACATAAAAACCAATGATCACGCCCCATTGATACTTTGAAGTGAGGCTTCCCATCCAAAACGTGTATTGCAAAAACCAACGATAAACCGCGTAACGCGCTTTTAGTGCTTCGGCCATCCCAGCTTGCGCATACATGTTGTTTGGGTTTAACCTAAGTGCTTCGGTAAAGTGCTGCAAGGCCTTTTTAGCCTCGCCTTTTTCGAGTAAACTCCACGCATAGGTTGCGTGCGTGTTGTCGTTGTTTGGGTCTTGGTGCAGCGCTTCTTCAATAGTTTCCCATGATTCTTCAGTGCGCTTC
>CAZWXC010000194.1:0-5437 GCA_964637935.1 uncultured Flavobacteriales bacterium
CTGAATGCAAGGCCTTCCTCAGCGCGTTCTCTTTCTTCTGTTGCTCTCGTAATCTTCAAATATGTAATCGCCCAAACCTTTCAAGCTGGTGTAAAATGCTTTGCCTTTGTTTGCCTCGGTAAAGTCTTCTACAAACTCTTGCAAATAAGGATCGCGCGCAATCATAAACGTGGTAATTGGAATGCGAGCTTTGCGCGCTGCCGAAGCCAAATTCAAGGTTTTACTCACAATTCTTGGGTCAAGCCCGAAACTGTTCTTATAATAGCTTCCATCTCGTTCGCGAAGGCATGATGGTTTACCATCCGTGATCATAAAAATCTGCTTGTTTGGATTTTTCTTTCTGCGAAGTAAATCCATGGCTAGCTCTAATCCGGCAACCGTATTGGTATGAAACGGACCAACTTGCAAATAAGGCAAATCTTTAATGCTAACTTGCCAAGCATCATTGCCAAATACGATAATGTCTAGTGTATCTTTTGGGTAGCGTGTGCTGATCAATTCTGCCAAGGCCATCGCAACTTTTTTTGCGGGCGTAATTCGGTCTTCGCCATACAAAATCATGCTATGGCTAATGTCTATCATCAGTACAGTGCTGGTTTGCGCCTTGTGCTCGGTTTCCATTATTTCTAGGTCATCTTCGGTTAAAAAGAATTCCCCTATTCCATGGTTTTTTTGTGCATTTCTGATGCTCTCAGTAAAAGCGATCTTGTCGCTTCTGTCACCAAATTCATATTTCCTTCGTTCGGGTGTAGCTTCGTCTCCGCGACCTAGTTTATTGGTTTTGTGAGACCCAGCTTTGGTCTTTTTCAATTGACCAAAAATTTGCTCTAAACTGCGTTGACGAATCACTTGTTCGGTTTTAGAAGTCATTGCCATGCCGCCTGGGCCATCTGTTTGGTCGCGCAAATAGCCTTTGTTTTTCAAGTCTTCTATAAAATCATCAATGCTGTAATTCTCATCTGTGAGCTTGTATTCTTGATCAAGCTCTTTCAACCAATCAATGGCTTCGTCTACATCGCCACTGGTGTGTGTTAGTAGTTCTAGGAATATATCGAAGAGTTTGTCAAACGGTGTTTTCTTCTCGTCATCGCTAAACTCTTTAAAGGTAAATCCGCTCATAAGCTATAAAACTACTGATGAAGGTAAATGTTGGAAATTATGTTTAACAAAAGCTCAAAAAAAAACCTGTCGCCAATAAGATGACAACAGGATTTTTAAAGTTAGTGTGATGAGAAAGGTTATGCTCTAGGTTTGGCTTCGTTCACCACCATATTTCTTCCCATTAGGTCTGATTCATGAAGAGCGTCAATAGCAGCCCGTGCTTCATCAGCATTAGGCATTTCAACAAAACCAAAACCTTTGGCTCTTCCAGTTTCACGATCAGTTATAAGTTTACATGAAGTAACTTCACCGAATTCGGCAAATTTTGCTTCGATAGATTCAGCCGAAACTCTGTAGTTAAGGTTGCCAACAAAAATGTTCACGAGATAAAAATTAATTAATTAAAACAAGGATCGAAATCCATAATTGTCACAAATCTAAGTGAATAATTCTGTAATAAAATAGCATTCGCATTATTCATAAAGAAAATAGGCACCTGATTATATGAAGCAGTTAGAAGGAGCTTATGAAAAACAGCTTATTTATACCCTAAAAGACCCAAAACTTGACCACTTTGCTGCTCTTCGGCAAACACGGTGTAATCAAGTTCACCATTTTCTTTTCTTTCAATTATAATGTGCTTAGGACAAGGAATGAGGCAGTGTTGCAATCCACCAAATCCACCAACGGTTTCTTGGTAAGCACCTGTATGGAAAAACCCAATGTATAAGTCGTCTTGCTTGCTGTATTTGGGTAAATAAATCGCATTGATATGCTGTTCACTGTTGTAGTAGTCATCACTATCACAGGTTATTCCGCCTAAAAACACGCGCTCGTATTGATGATCCCATCTGTTAAGCGGAAACATAACAAAACGCCTATTTATGGCCCAAGCATCTGGCAAAGTAGTCATGAAAGAACTATCAATCATGTTCCACTTTTCTTTTTCGTTTTGCTGCTTTTGACCTAAAATTTTGTAGATAGCGCCTCCGCTTTCGCCAACAGTGTAGCTACCAAATTCTGTGTAAATATCTGGCACTGGCACACCCGCTTCATCGCAAGTTTGCTTTACTTGAAATATGATTTCTTCAGCCAAGTATTCATAGTCAAACTCAAATGCCAAGCTGGTTTTGATTGGGAAACCACCGCCAATATTTAGCGATTTTAGATCTGGACACACTTTTTTGAGTTGTGTGTAAACGCGTAGACATTTATGCAATTCGTTCCAATAATAAGCCGTGTCTCTGATGCCTGTGTTCACAAAAAAGTGAAGCATATCTAGCTTTACGCCTTTCAGCGCCTTTATTTGCTCTAAATAAAGCGGAACAATGTCTTTGTATCTAATGCCTAATCGGCTGGTGTAAAATTCGAATTTTGGTTCTTCTTCAGTGGCAATTCTAATTCCGATTTTTATCGGTTTGTTAACGCGTGAAGCTATATTCTCTATCTCGTCAAAATTGTCTACGATAGGTACTACTCCAGTGTAGCCATCATTTACCAATGCCGCCAATCGGTTTAAGTAGCCTTCGGGCTTGTAACCATTGCAGCTGATATGATGATGTTTTTCAATTTGACCTTGGTCTACCAAGTGCTTAAAAATATCAAGATCATACATAGAACTAGCTTCTAAGTAGATGTCGTTTTTTAAGGCTTCCGTAATTACGTGATTGAAATGACTGCTTTTCGTGCAGTAGCAATACACATATTTTCCTTGATAGTCTACTTTTTCCATGGCAGACTTAAACCAACCTTTACATCGCTGTATGTTTTCAGAAATTTTCGGTAAATAGGTGAATTTGAGTGGTGTTCCAAACTTCTCTACTAGATCCATCACTCTTATGTCATGGAAAAAAAGCTCATTGTTTTCAGTTCTGAATTCTTCATCCGGAAAGTCAAACGTTTGATGTACAAGGTCTGCGTATTGGTTTTTCATTTCATAAGTGACGACAGTTCAAACAAATCTCTTAAACAGATTTGCCAAATTGCTGTGTCGTATGTGATTTTAATGTGAATAAATTGAGCAAGAAAATAATTAGGCTTTACGAGCCTGAAGTTGTGCTTTGAAAACTCGCTCATAAAGTAAGAACAAAGCTCCAGCATAAAACAAGTCACCAGCAATAGTGTTCGTGAAAAATGGAATTGCTGCTGCATAACACGTTGCTAAACCAGCAACAGTCATTGGATACATGGTACCTGAAAACCAAACTCCAAAGTTTGAAATGGTAAAGAATATGATAGAAGCTAGTAAACTCCCACTCAGCATTCTAGCTGCAGTAATTTTCTTCATCATCTGAGTTCCCATCAAATAGATCAGTACGATGCTACCATAAATAAAAGGCGCACCTTGAGTGAAGACTATTATATCGCTAGAAAAAGAGTAAACAAAATTGTTCAAGATAAAGTCGCTTAACAACCAAGTTAGCATGGTTACTAATAAGCCCAATCCCTTTTTTCCAAAATAGGCCGATCCGAAAAGCGCCATTGCACCAAGTGGTGCAAAGTTCATAGGATGCGGTAAAAGTCTAGTAATTGCGGCCACTGCAACTATAGCGGCTACTACGAGTATGTTTTTATTATTCATTTGCATGCCGCGAAAATAATGGATTGTATTAGAGTTAATCAAATGAAAGATGCACTAAACCAAAATCAAACATTTCTAAATTGCCAAGTATGAATTATGCAAGCCAACTTATTGAACATTTGAGCAAACTTGCTAATCCAAGTCAAGCCCCTGCCATGGAAGCATATATGAAGCATCATTTCGCATTTTTTGGCATAAAATCTGAACCAAGAAAAGAGGCATTAAAAACATTTATTGCCGCACATGGATTACCAGATGATAAGGTATTTGAGTCAACAATTTTAGATTTATGGCATGCCGATCAGCGAGAAATACATTACTGTGCGCAAGAATTATTTTTTAAAAAGAAGTGGCACAAGCAACTTCAGAGTATAGAATTGATTGAGACAATGCTCACTACAAACAGTTGGTGGGATTCGGTTGATTTCATTGCTTCGAACATTTGCGGAGCATATTTTAAAGCTCACCCAAACAAAATAGCATCGATTATTACTAATTGGAACTTAGATGATAACATTTGGTTGAACCGCTCTTCATTTTTATTTCAATTAAAGTACAAAACGAAAACTGACCTAATTCTGCTAGAAAAGCTTTTCGAGCCGCATCTCAACTCTAAAGAATTCTTCATTCAAAAGGCCATAGGTTGGATGCTCAGAGACATTTCTAAACACAACCCAAGTTATGTTGCTCACTACATATCAACTCATGATTTGAAGCCAGTAAGCTTGCGCGAAGCAAAGAAATACATTTAAAAGAGAATGTTTTATACCTATAGCCTTTGCCATTGTTGCGACTTGACTATTTTTGGCGGTGCCCCCAATTAAAAGAACCTAGAAATAGATGAGTGAGAAATTATTGAAAGCATTGATGGAGTTATTCGCCATCATTGCTGAAGTAGATGTTGAGAGCGAAGACAATAAAAGCCGCATTGTTGTTGAGCAATTCCTTAAACAACGTCTTTCAAAAGATCAAGTAACAGAATACTTGAGCATTTATGATGTTTATCTAGAGACACACCATAAAGTTTCGCAGAAAAAAGAGGGTAAGCGTAAAAAAACTGCGGTAAACTCAGTAAAGGTTCTTAAAATATGCACCCAAATTAATGGCGAATTAGAGCAAAAACAAAAGGTTTTCGTATTGCTTCGTTTGGTTGAGTACATCAATATTGATAAGGTTCCAACAGAGCAAGAACTTGAATTCGTTGATACGGTTTCTGAAGTATTCAATATTCCAAACCAAGAATTAAAAGACATAAAAGACTTCGTTACCTGTAACGAATCAAACTTGATGGACAGTGAGCGGGTTTTGATCATTAATCAGTTTGCGAACCTTACCAACCGTCAACACAACAAGCATATATTTCATGATACCCTAACAGGAAATTTAGCCGTGCTATCGGTTGAAAGCGTGAATATGTATGCTCTCAAGTTTTTCGGAAATCAAGAATTACTGCTCAATGGGCAAATCATTGCTCCTGAAAAAACGTACATATTAACCCAAGGTTCTTCCATCAGAAGTACTAAAGTTACCCCTATTTATTACAGCGATATCATCAGCACATTCCTGAGTGATAAAAGTGAAAGCAAAATTGTTTTCGCAGTTGATAATATCACTTATCGCTTCAAAGGCGGCAAGATTGGATTGCATCCGCTCAACTTCTCTGAAGAATCGGGCAAGCTGATCGGAATTATGGGCGCAAGCGGTAGCGGTAAGTCTACCCTTCTCAATATTTTAAACGGAAACTACACGCCATAT
>CAZWXC010000195.1:0-5410 GCA_964637935.1 uncultured Flavobacteriales bacterium
TGGTTTGAAAATTATTGAGATGGAGTATCAAAAAATGCAAGCTTATATGCGCAGCATGGAAGATTCGCTCACTGCCATCAGAAAAAAAGGATTACACGATTTTGAAGTAGAAATTGAGCAGCTCACAAAAGCATATTATGACGCTCTAGCAAAAGGTAATCAGTCTTCGGTAAAAGAGCTTGAGGCTAAGCTTGACATTTTTGCGGAGTATGGTTCTGCCTATCTCTCGCTCACAGAAAACCTAGAGTTTGAGCGCGAACATTTGGCATTGTTGAGAGCTAAATATGAAGAAACAAAGGCAGACGCTACTGCCACACTTACTACAAAGTTTGTTGTAAACAAGGCTTATGCTTCTGAAAAGAAAGCGTATCCAATTCGCTGGTTGATTGTGGTAGTAAGCACTTTCTCAACCTTCCTATTAGGCGTATTGACGATCATCGGAATCGAGAATTTCAAGAAATTCAGCAAGGCTGAATAATTCCATCATTGGTTTGATCGAAGCTCAAAAACTGCGTTGGCTTTACATTATTGGCGGAATTTTTATTGCGCTAACAGGGCTATTTATTGCGCTTGAGCAATTCTGGTTTTTGTTGGTGCCGATTGGTTTGGCAGTTATCGGCATCGCACTTTTTAAGCTTGATTGGCTTTTTCTAATCATTACCATTCTCACACCACTCTCCGTTAATGTTGAAGACATTGGTGGTGGTTTTGGCTTGGCATTGCCCACAGAGCCGCTGATTTTCGGGTTGATGCTCGTTTTTCTGTTTCGCGTTTTTTACGATGGTCATTTCGATAAGCGCGTCATGCGCCATCCACTCACAATAGCCGTTTTTGTTTACTTAAGCTGGATTTTGATTGCTTCAATAACAAGCAAAGAACCAATGGTTTCGTTCAAGTTTTTCCTTTCTAAACTGTGGTATGTAGTTGGGTTTTATTTCTTGGCTACTCAGGTATTTAGAGATCATAATAATATCCGTAAGTTTTTGTGGATGTTTACACTCTCACTCACAGTTGTTGGTGTTTACACCATCATTGTGCACGCAACACATGGTTTTGCAGAAAAGCCAGCTCACTGGGTTATGCAGCCATTCTTCAAAGATCATACGAGCTACGGAGCCATTTTAGCCATGTTTTATCCATTAACTTGGGCTTACCTGTGGAGTAAGAATTTAACGGTTACCACCAAAATTGTAATTGGTGTAATTATGACCATTCTTACGCTGGCCATAATTTTATCTTATACCAGAGCAGCTTGGGTAAGTCTAGCTGGCGTGTTGTTAGTGTTTATTGTGATGATTGCACGCGTTCGTTGGTGGATTATCGCTTTGGTCTTAATCGGTGGTATAGGTGTTGGGCTTTCTTTCCAAGACCAAATCATGATGAAGTTGGAGAAAAACCGTCAAGATAGTAGTGATGATTTGGCCGAGCATGTGAGTTCAATTTCAAACGTAGCAACGGATGCAAGTAATTTGGAACGTATTAACCGTTGGAGCGCAGCCTTGAGAATGTTTGAAGAAGAGCCTGTTTTTGGCTTTGGTCCAGGAACGTATAAATTCTATTATGCGCCTTACCAGCATTCTTCTCAACTTACTATTATCAGTACCAATTTTGGGGATTTAGGCAATGCTCATAGTGAGTATTTTGGTCCGCTAGCCGAAATGGGCGTACTTGGTTTGCTCACTTTATTAATCGTGGTTGGAGTAGCGGTTTACAAGTTTATCATCATTTACTATCAGTTGGAAAGTCGAGAAATGCGTCTCATTTTGATGAGTGTGTTTTTAGGTATGATTACCTATTTGGTGCACGGAGTTCTCAATAATTACCTCGATTTAGACAAAGCAAATATTCCTTTTTGGGGATTTCTGGGGATTTTAGTGGCTATAGAGCTTTACCACAAAAAGAAAACGGATCAAGAGATTTCTTACTAAGCTTATCTGAAAAATTTGCAACTAACAATTGCAATGTCATCGTGATAATCTAGATTGCCTTTGTGCTGATTAAGCGCATTCATGAGCAGCATATTAAAGTCATTCATGCTGTTGTATTGCTGTGCTGCAATTATCTCAATCACCATTTCATCTTCGAACGGGGTTCCGTCCATTGATTCAAGTTCGTTTACGCCATCGGTGTAAGAAACCAGCATAGTGTCTTTTGACAACGTTACGCGACCAATTTTCACGAAAGGCAATTCATCAAACATTCCAAGACCAACACAACCCACATCAAGGCGAGAAATTTCACCTTCGATCATAATAATTGGTGCAGGATGTGCGCAATTCACATATTCAAGTACACCCGTTTTTCTGTTGTATTTTGCCAGTAAAGCAGTTATGAATCGTTCACCTGAGGCATTTCTCCAAACGCTTTGGTTCAGATTATTGATAATTACTTCTAAATCACTTTCTACCGCAATCTGCGCACGAAGATTTGCCTGGAAGCTTGCCATTAATATGGCTGCAGAGATTCCTTTACCAGATACATCTGCCAAACAAATTACCAATTCATCTTCATTAATCAGTTGAACATCATAAAAATCACCACCTACTTCTTGGTGAGGTCTATAATAAGCAGCAATTTGAAAATCCTTATCGTTTGGAAGTACTCGTGGCAAAAGCATTGATTGCATTTCGCTGGCTGTTTCCAATTCTTGTTTCAGACGTTCTTGTTCTAAACTTTCGCGCATTAAGCGCTTATTTTCAACTGCAACAGCAGTAATGTTTGCCAAGGTTTGAATGAATGGTAAGTGCTTAATAATGGGCGAAGCCTTTAATTCTTGCTCATCCAAGTCACCCAATAATATGTAGGCAATAATTTGAGATTGATGAAAAACTGGAATTACAACATCAAAGTTGGTGGCATGTGAACTTTCGCCTAGCATTTCTAAAACAGTGATGTCTTTTATGTGTGCCAGATCTTCTTCTACATTGATCAGCATTTCTTCTTCGGTAGCACCATATTGTAAAATGCTGCTCCATGACTCATCTCGAAGCAAATAGCCAACTGCACGACCAATATTTAATTGATGCTCAAGGATGTATTGAAATAGCACAAACAACTGCTCTTCAGGCAAGTTGTTATTAATGGCGTTGGTGATTTCTAAAAGCGTATTAAGCTTGAATTCACTGACTTTAGATCTGGATTGACTGGTTTTAATCTCTGACATTTACCATTAATTGCATCCCAAAATAGCGTTTTTAGGATTACTTAGACAAAGCAAGCTTAGAGATTGTTGCTAATTCACGCATTTTAGAGCGAGAATCCATAGCAGGACTGCCAAAAACTTTTTGCTTGTCATTTACATTTCGCATGACGCCACTTTGAGCGTAAACTTCAGCTCCTTGACCAATTGTCACGTTTGCGGTAATGCCCACCTGACCCCAAATTATGGCTTCGTCTTTTATGGTAACACAGCCTGCAATGCCTACTTGAGCCGCAATAATGCATTTTGAACCAATTTTTGTATCGTGGCCAATAT
This sequence comes from uncultured Flavobacteriales bacterium, assembly GCA_964637935.1. Classification (GTDB taxonomy): domain Bacteria; phylum Bacteroidota; class Bacteroidia; order Flavobacteriales_G; family Salibacteraceae; genus SHAN690. The sequence goes on from CAZWXC010000195.1 coordinate 3,476, forward strand.
GCACTTGATTGTCAATTTTGGTTCCGAGGCCAATCACTGTTTCACCTGTTGAACCAGCGTCTATGGTACAGCCAGCGCCAATTTCAACTTCGTCTTCAATAATTACAGTTCCAACCGTGTTGAATTTTTGGTGCAATCCTTCTCCGCGTTTGTAATAAAAGGCATCGCTGCCAATGGTTGTATTAGCGTGAATGATCACGTTATCACCAACTTGCACTCCGTTATATAGTACTACACCAGGATGAATCAAACAGTTTTTACCGATGATTACATCATTGCCAACAAACACATTTGGTAGAATGCGAGTGCCATTACCAATGCGTGCCGTCTCGCTTTGCATTTGATCAGAGACAACAAAAGGTTTGAAATGTTGGGTGAGAAAATTGAATGCTTCAAAAGGTTTGTTGTGTATGATCAAGCCTTTGTTTGGCGGGCATTCTACCGCTTTGTTAATGAGAACAACACTGGCTTCTGAAGCCAGCGTTTTCTCATAATATTTTGCATGGTCTACAAAAGCTAAATCGCCTTTTTCGACCATGTGAATTTCGTTAATACCTGAAATTTCAAGATCAGGATTACCAACAAAGTCAACCGAAAGCAAAGCTGCGATTTCTTGCAGCGAATAAATTCGAGGAAGTTTCATTAAGCCTTAACACGCTCTGAATAAGAACCATCACGAGTGTCAACCTTAATTCTGTCGCCTTCGTTTATGAATAATGGAACACGAATTTCAGCGCCTGTTTCCAAAGTAGCTGGTTTCATTGCGTTTGTAGCAGTATCGCCTTTTAATCCTGGTTCGGTGTAAGTAACCTCAAGCTCTACACGTGCTGGTAAATCACAAAAAAGCGGACGCTCTTCTTCCGAGTGAAAAACGATTTCACATTCTTGACCATCTTTTAAAAACTCCCATCCATTAATCAAAGCTTTTTGCAAGAAGATTTGCTCATAGCTTTCCATGTTCATGAAATGATATCCTTGCTCGTCACGATAAAGAAACTGGTATTGTCTGCGCTCAATTCTTACTTCTTCTACCTTAGTTCCTGAAGGAAAAGTGTGATCTAAAACTTTACCTGTAGTAATGCTCTTTAGTTTGGTGCGAACAAATGCCGAACCCTTACCTGGTTTAACGTGAAGAAATTCGGTAATCACGAAAAGATCATGATTGAATGAAAGCGTCATTCCGTTTTTAAAATCTGATGTAGATGCTGATGCCATATTTTCTAAAAATTGCGCGGCAAAAGTATTGTTTCAAGACAATATTCGTCTCATTTAGCTTTGGATTACTCTTCAGAGGAAAAGCGTCATGATCATTATGACAATTCCACCGAAACCCAAACAACTTAATACAAGTGTTCTCCAAAAGAAAAATCCTTGACTTTTTGCGGTGTATGCGCTTATGAATGATGCGATTAGAACAAGTGCGCCTAAAAAGAAATACATTACTTATCTCGAATTTTGGCATCAAAGGTCCTGTTTTGGTCGAAAATCTAAAACGGCAAATTACTAACCGACTTGTGTTTTCTTTATTTTCGGGCTCCCTTTTTACACAATGAAGCGACTTCTAATTTTTATAATTCTGTTTTCAGCAATTGGTTGGGCTATGGCTGGTGGTGGTAAAGAAGGCTCTGAAGGCACTTCTACTACTACTCGAGACACGGTGCAGGCAGTGGTCTTATATGGTGAAGAGATGCTGTTTGATGCTGTTGACGGACTTTCTGATCAACAAATTGCGGAGCTTCGAGATTCTATCATGGCACATCAGGGCGCAAATGAGTTGTGCAATTACCTCAATCTCTATTTGTCTTTAAAAAACAAAACAGACGATGAGCTTACACTGTATATTGACTCTTTGTTTGAATCTGAAGAAATTCCTTATGCATTAATAAATCAGATCAATATCTTTATTATGAATCGTCCAGAAGAAATTCCGGTAGT
>CAZWXC010000196.1:0-5398 GCA_964637935.1 uncultured Flavobacteriales bacterium
GCCTTAATCAAAGGTTTTGACAAAATATCACCAAACATGCTTTTAAAGTCGTTGGTCAACTTTGTTGAAGTGGTATCTTTTAATGAGGTACTGCCATCGATGCACGACATTTTTGTAGACCAAGTCACCGCTAAAAACTCTCCTGCAGATGTCTAAAACTTGGCTGATTATAAAGCGCGAATACCTTACCCGAGTGCGCAAAAAGAGCTTCATTATCATGAGCCTTTTGGGTCCACTTCTGTTAGCTGGTGTGGTCATCTTTTCTTTTTGGTTGAACATTGAAGAATCTGACAACCAAAAAATTATTGTGGTAGACGACAATTATCCAATGTTTCAAGGAATTGAGGATACTAAGAATATAGATTTTGAAGTTCAAAACATCAGCTTGTATAAAGCGCTTGCACTGCTGGAAGTTTCTGACTACACAGGCGTGCTGTTTATTCCAAGTAATATTCTAAGTGGACATAGCGCACAACTTCATTTCAAAAAAACGCCATCCGTCAATATTCAGCGGACTATAGAGCAAAAATGCCAGCAGATCATTGAAATTGAAAAACTTGAAGACTTTAATATAAGCGAATCTGATTATAAGCGCATTAAATCTCCTTTTCACCTTCAAACCTTAAAATTTGATGGTGTAAATTCCACAGAATCAGATATGCTGCCCGCTATGGTTGGTTGGGTTTTTGGCATCATCATTTTCATGGCGGTGTACTTATATAGCGTGCAAGTGATGCGTGGTGTGATTGAAGAAAAAACAAACAGAATTGTTGAAGTGATCATCTCCACTGTAAAACCTACGCAGCTACTTAAGGGCAAAATCATTGGCGTGGGTGCCGTTGGATTGACTCAATTCTTGATTTGGGCTGTTTTATCAGCAGCTGGAATCACAATTGGACAGTCTGTGATTATGTCTCAAGTATACACTACAGAAAATGTGCTAAGCGCACAGAACATGACACCAGCTGTGCAGCAACAAATGCTAGAAGAAAACAAACTGAACTTTTCAGAATTCAGCAAAAACGACAATATCTTCAACAGTATCGCTAGAATCAACTTTCCGTTGATGCTTGGATTATTCATCTTTTACTTCATAGGTGGTTATCTGCTTTATGCTTCTATGATGGCAGCCGTGGGTGCTGGAGCCGATAATGACACCGATACACAACAATTCATCCTGCCCATTACATTCCCGTTGATGTTGGCGTACATTGTCTCTATTAGTATGTTTAACAATCCCGAAAGCGACATCATTGTCTGGATGTCCATCATACCGTTCACTTCACCAATCATAATGATTATGCGTGTAGCATTTGGTATTGAATCAGGAGATTTGTGGCAGGTCTATTTATCGATGGCACTGCTTGTTGCAACCATTGCATTAATGATTTGGGCTTCAAGCAAAATTTACCGCATTGGCATACTCATGTATGGCAAAAAATTGACTTATCGAGATCTAGTCAAATGGATCAAACTATAAATAAATTTATATGGCTTCAATTTTAATTATCGATGATGAACGTCCTATCAGATCAACTTTGAAAGACATTTTAGAATATGAAAAGATAAAAATTTCAGAAGCTGAAGATGGCCCAAAAGGCATCGAATTATTTAAGAAAAATGAGTTTGATGCTGTACTATGCGACATAAAAATGCCTGGGATGGATGGGCTTGAAGTTCTTGAGCAATTACAAGCTATTAACCCAGATATACCGGTAATCATGATTTCGGGACACGGCACTATTGACACTGCTGTGGAATCATTAAAAAAAGGCGCTTACGATTACATCTCAAAGCCGCCAGATTTGAATCGACTATTGGTAAGTGTGCGCAATGCACTTGATCGCAAAAACTTGGTGAAAGAAACTAAGAAGCTCAAGAAAAAAGCTGGGGAAAAATCGAACTCACCTATTATTGGCACTTCTGAAGGTATCATGGAAGTGAAAGCCATGATCGAAAAAGTGGCTCCAACCGAAGCACGCGTGTTTATTACCGGACCAAATGGTGTAGGAAAAGAATTAGTAGCACAACAAATTCATGAAAAAAGCGGACGATCAAAAGCACCATTCGTAGAAGTAAACTGCGCAGCTATTCCTTCTGAATTGATCGAAAGTGAACTTTTCGGCCATGAGAAAGGAGCATTTACAAGTGCCATTAAGCAACGCATTGGCAAATTTGAGCAAGCATCTGGAGGCACGTTGTTTCTCGATGAAATCGGAGATATGAGTTTAAGTGCTCAAGCCAAAGTATTAAGAGCGCTTCAAGAAAACAAGATTACCCGAGTTGGTGGCGAAAAAGAGATTAGTGTTTCACCAAGAGTGATAGCTGCCACCAATAAAAACTTGGTCGAAGAAATTGAAAAAGGAAACTTTCGTGAAGATTTATACCATCGATTATCAGTTATCGTAATTAAGGTTCCTTCATTGAATGATCGCAAAGATGACATTCCTTTATTGATTCAACATTTTATTAGCGGAATTTCTACTGAAACAGGAATGCCAAGCAAAGATTTTGACAAAAATGCACTATCCTATTTAAGTCAATTAAATTGGACAGGAAACATTCGTCAGCTGAGAAATACGATTGAAAGGCTCCTAATCATGGGTGAAAATGTCATCGATAAAGCTACAGCAGAAAAATATGCCTAGCCGCTGACGTTCTAAAAACCGCCAAAAGACTCATTTTTTCGACCAATTACTATTTTTTTTCGATGAATTTTGTTTTCTATCGATATAATCCTACTTTAGTGGAAACGATAGAGACATGGAAAAGATATATGAATTATTCCCAGCACTCAGCTATTTTGGAGCTGGCGTACTAGTACCAATCTTCTGCTTTGCAGGAGTTGGAATATTAGCTCAATGGTCACTATATGACAAGTGTGGCCTTAAAGGAATCGACTGCTTAATCCCTGTTAAGAATGTAATCACATTCTTGAAAATAATGGGTAGACCAGCATCGCACAGTGTTTTTGTTATGCTACCTCCACCTTTAATAATTGCAAGTCTTATCTTCTTTCAAAACGACTTACTTCAATTTGGAGTAGCTGCAGTGATAGCAATTCCTTGGATGGTATTTATGACCAAAGTTTACATCGAGCTTTGCCAAAGCTTTGGACACTACAGAACACTTGATTACGTATTATGCGTGGTATTCAACGGTTTTTATGTGTTGCATTTAGGCCTTTCATATTCTGAAAAATACAAAGGCCCTGCATACTTGAAAACCAATGAAAAGAAAGCTCACTCTTCTATGGAGAGTCAACTTGCCTGAATCCGGATGATTTCATCTGCGTTAACAAGGGCTTCTCGGAGCCCTTGTTTCATTTTACCCCCAGCCATAGCCAAGAATTTTTGACCACCACCGCCACCATCGATGTGTTTAGCCAAATCTCTCACGATAGCACCTGCATCTAATTTCTTGGATTCAGCAAGTTGCTTGCTTATGGCAACCACTATATAAGGTTTATCTTCTGCATGGCCTATTGCGATAACCAGCAGATCTTCATGTTCTGTTGTAGCTGAATAAGCAGCGTCCTTAACGAGTTTACCTTCCACTTCGTCAAACTGCATAACTACGTATCTAAAGCTTTTTTCAACTTTGGCAGACTCCACTATCTGCTGTTTGATTTGAGCTTGTTGAAGGACTTTAAAACCTTCAATTTCCTTTGAAAGAGATTTGTTATCTGAAATTAGCTTTTCTACTGCTTTTACCAAGTCTTTAGGATTAGCCAGCAGTTCTTCTAGTTCAGAAACAATAGTCAATCTTGAAGAAATGTATTGCTGGTATGCAATCCCGGTAAGTGCCTCTACCCTTCTAATTCCGCTTGCAACTGAGCCTTCGCTCACTATTTTGAAACCACCAACTTCTGCTGTGTTTTTAACATGTGTACCTCCACACAATTCAATGGAATCACCAAACTTAACAACACGCACTTTATCACCGTACTTCTCACCAAACAAAGCCATAGCTCCCATTTCTTTGGCTTCGGCAATAGGCATTTGTTTCCAATCTTCTAGCGGCATTTGCTGAGCGATTAACTGACGCACTTCCCACTCAATTTTTTCAAGCTGATCATCCGTAATCTTCTCGTAATGAGAAAAGTCGAATCGAAGTTTATCCGCTGCTACCAAAGATCCTTTTTGCTCAACGTGCGTTCCTAAAACATCGCGCAAAGCATAGTGAAGTAAATGCGTTGCTGAGTGATTTTTCATGATCTCTTGACGCAATGCTCCATCCACATCGGCTCTCACATCACCTGTCATATCCGCTGGAAAAGAAGAAACGAAATGAATAAATTCATTGTTCTCTTTTCTCGTATCAAAAACTTCTATCGTTTCTGAACCAAATTCTAACGTTCCTTTATCACCCACTTGACCTCCGCTTTCAGCGTAAAACGGGGTTCTTTCCAAAATGATTTGATAAGTATCTTTCCCTTTTACTTTAGCCTTGCGGTATTTCATCACGCGAGAAATCACCCAAAGTTTATCGTAACCGACAAACTCAGAGTTAGGTGTATCATGTAGAATGATCCAATCACCAAACTCAGCCTTGGAAGCTTTCCTTGATCTGTCTTTTTGTTTTGTAAGTTCAGTTTCAAATCCGGCTAAATCGACTGAAAGATTATGTTCTTCAGCAATAAGTTTAGTAAGATCTATCGGAAAACCGAATGTGTCGTACAACTCAAAAGCGAATTCACCATCAATTATTTTCACATCACCTTTTAGGTAATTTGAAATACGATCCAAACCCTTATCAAGCGTTTGAAGAAAAGACTTCTCTTCTTCTTGAATCACTTTTGAAACCAATGTTTTGTTACGAACTAATTCGGGATAAGCCTCGCCCATTGTTTCGATCAGCTTTTCGGCAACCTTATATATGAAAGGTTCCTTAAGCTCTAATTGACTAAAACCATAACGAATCGCTCTTCGAAGCACTCTTCTGATTACGTATCCAGCGCCAGTATTAGATGGTAGCTGGCCATCAGCAATGCAAAAACTTACAGCACGAACATGGTCAGCTATTACTCTGAAGGCTATATCTGCAAGACTATCTGAGCCATCATATTCTTTTCCAGATAATTTTTCTATTTCTTGAATAAGCGATTGAAAAGAATCGACCTTATAATTTGAATCTACATTTTGAAGTGCGCGAGCCAGACGCTCAAGCCCCATACCTGTATCAACATGTTTTGCCTTCAAGGATGAAAGCGTTCCGTCTTCTGAACTATTGAATTGAATGAAAACCAAGTTCCAAATCTCAATTACCTCGGGATGGTCTTGATTCACAAGCGTGGCACCATCAATCTGCTTTCGATCAGCCTCGCTTCTTAAATCGTAATGTATTTCTGAACAAGGACCGCATGGCCCTGTATCGCCCATTTCCCAAAAGTTTTCTT
>CAZWXC010000197.1:0-5396 GCA_964637935.1 uncultured Flavobacteriales bacterium
TGTTCCATATTCTGACTGTTGTCAATTGTCATAAAATCAACGAGTACACTCGCATTAATATTTGTTTAATATTGCGGCTTGTTTGTTAAACAGTTTACAATTAACAATTGGACTTGCCTTTTTGATTTAAACCGCTAAACTAACAACCTGAACTAATCCACCACACTATTGTTATCACTGTTTTGTAGCCCATGGGATCTTATTCAATCAAAGACATAGAACAGTTATCTGGAATTAAAGCACATACCATCAGAATTTGGGAGCAGCGCTATCAGCTCATCGAGCCGAAACGAACCGAAACCAATATCCGGTTTTATGATGATGAACAGCTAAAGTTTATATTAAACGTTGGGTTGCTTCTGAAGAATGGCTATAAAATTTCTAAAATTAGTGGGTATTCTGACAATGAATTCAAAGCCGAAATAGAAAAGGTCTACGAACTTACATTGCTTCATAGTACCACCGTTCATCTCGATCTAGATTCAAATGACTTGATGGTGTCTATGATCGACATGGATGGTGATAAGTTTCATCGCATTTATGAAAACTCGGTAAAACACAATGGCTTTGAAAAAACGGTAACTGGACTCATCTATCCTTTCTTAGAAAAGGTAGGAATTCTATGGTCTTTAGGCCAAATAAATCCTGCACACGAACATTTCATTAGTTGCTTGATTCGTCAAAAAGTGATTTCTGGAATTGACAGACTTCCAGAACCGAAAGACGGTCCAAAATTCCTGTTGTTCTTGCCTGTGGGCGAACATCATGAAATTGGACTACTCATGGCGCATTATCTTCTGAAAAAGAATGGTGCTCGTGTGTATTATTTAGGTCAAAATCTTCCAGATGAAGATGTTAAAACAGCAATTGAGACCATTAATCCAAATAAGATTTTTACATTTTTCATAGATCCAGCAGTAATTAACAACGGAAAGCACATGATCTGCAACTTGAGCAAATGGTCTACCGAAGGCTTGGTTTTAATCGCATGCAGAGTATCTCCCGAACTAGAAGGACTTGATAAAGGCAACATCCGTTTCTTGCACAAGATGGAAGACCTTTATGATTACATCCACTAAATCAACGACTTAGAGCTTTATTGTCATTTTGTTTAACTAATTAGTAAAATAATTAAACAAAAACTTGTCTAGAAATTCTTTGACACTTACATTTGTTTAATCTTCAAACCAAACAATTAAACAAAATGTCAACACTAGAATTCAATCAGCAGATACTTTCCTTTAGAAAACCGCTCGAATATTTCGCTTATAGCTTGACGCATGACGAAGAAGACGCAAAAGACCTTTTGCAAGACACCATGATGAAAGCTGTGGCTTATAAAGACAAGTTTAGAGAAGCTACAAATCTCAAAGCATGGCTTTATACCATCATGAAAAACACCTTCATCAATAATTACCGCAGACAAGTAAAGTCTAAGACAATTATTGATCAGTCAGAAGATTTGTATTACTTAAATAATGCTGCTTCTGACAAGGATAGAAATCCATCTACTATCTACAATACTGGCGAAATTACTCGCACCGTAAATGAGCTTCAAGATGAGTATCGCATTCCTTTCAAAATGCACAGTGAAGGCTACAAATACAAAGAAATTGCTGACTATTTAAAACTGCCAATTGGTACAGTAAAAAGTCGCATCTTTTTAGCCCGAAGAAAACTAATGGATGTACTGAGCGATTACAATCCAAACTAAACCAAAACACCACCACCACACTACATGAAGTCAGCCACCATAATTGGTTCTGGTTTTTCGTCACTTGCTGCAGCTACTACACTGGCTGCCAAAGGCGTAAAAACTACCGTCATCGAAAAAAATGATTCACTTGGAGGTCGAGCACGTAAGTTCGAGCACAATGGATTTGTTTTTGACATGGGACCAAGTTGGTATTGGATGCCAGACGTTTTCGAAAAATATTTCGCGCGTTTTGGTAAAAGTCCAGCCGATTATTACACTTTAAAGCGCCTTGACCCTTCATACCGCGTAATTTTTGACGATGAATATGTTGACATTCCAGCATCCTTTTCAGAATTACAACAACTGTTTGAAGACCGAGAAAAAGGTGCCGGTAAGAAACTAGCCGAATTCATGAAAGATGCAGCTTACAAATATGAAGTAGGCATCAATGAGCTAGTCTACAAACCAAGTCTTTCTATTTTCGAATTTGCACAATGGAAAGTACTCAAAGGTTTAATTGAACTTGATTTATTCAGCAATTTTCACGCTTTCGCGAAAAAATACTTTCGTGATCCAAAATTGCTCAGCATTATAGAATTTCCGGTGCTTTTCTTGGGTGCAATGCCCGAAGAAACACCAGCACTTTACAGCTTGATGAATTATGCCGATCTGAAACTTGGCACTTGGTATCCAATGGGTGGCATGCACAAGATTGTAGAAGGTATGGTGAGCCTTGCTAAAGAAAAAGGCGTGGAATTCAAAACAAGCGAAGCCGCAACCCGCATCTACCAACAGGGTAGTATGCGTTTGCAAACAGCACAGAATGAATACACTAGCGATTACATAGTTGGTGGCGCAGATTACCATCACATAGAAACACAATTGCTTGACGCAAAAGACCGTCAGTATTCTGATAGCTATTGGGATAAACGTGTGATGGCACCATCTTCTCTACTCTACTATGTTGGCGTTAACAAAGAGATTCCAAACCTTAAGCATCACAACTTATTTTTTGATGCTGACTTTGGAAAACACTCAAGAGAAATTTACAAGGACATAAAATGGCCAGATAATCCGTTGTTTTATGTGTGCGCACCTTCTAAGACAGACGATACGGTTGCTCCAGCCGGTCATGAAAATCTTTTTATTTTAATTCCGATAGCACCAGGCATAGAAGGCGACACAGAAGCCCTTCGCGCTCAGTATTTTGACATGGTTATGGCAAGATTGGAAAAACATACTGGAGTTGAAATAAAAAATAACATCATCTATAATCGTAGTTATTGCGTAAATGATTTTAAAAACGACTACAACGCATTTAAAGGAAATGCATACGGACTTGCGAACACTTTAATGCAAACTGCGTTTCTGAAACCACGGATAAAACATAAAAAAATGTCGAACCTCTACTTTACAGGACAATTAACGGCACCAGGTCCAGGCGTTCCTCCGTCTTTGATTAGCGGGCAGGTAGTGGCAGATCATATACTTCAAAACATTAAAGCCAAACAACGATGAAAGAATTATACGATGACGTTTGCCAAAAAATGAGCAAGCTTACCACACATTCTTACAGCACTTCCTTTTCGTTGGGAACGCGCTTTTTAGGTCCTACGGTAAGGCAACCCATTTATGCTATTTATGGTTTTGTGCGTTTTGCTGATGAAATAGTTGACTCATTTCACAATTATAATAAACAGTACCTTTTAGATAAGTTTAAAAGCGACACTTACGAAGCCATTGATCAAGGTATTTCGTTAAATCCCATCTTAAACAGTTTTCAGCGCGCAGTGCGCGAATTCAATATCGACCTAGAATTGATTGATACCTTTCTTGAAAGTATGGAAATGGATTTGCACAAAACCCAATACAGTCAAGAAGGTTACGAAAAATACATTCTTGGTTCGGCCGAAGTAGTTGGTTTAATGTGCTTGAAAGTATTCGTAAACAACGATAAAGAACTATACAAAACGCTAGAATACCCTGCAATGAGGCTTGGGTCTGCATTTCAGAAAATCAACTTCTTACGTGATTTAAAAGCAGATTTTGATGGCATGGGCCGCACCTATTTTCCTGGGGTTGATTTGAATGATTTTAATGAAACCACAAAAAAGGAAATTGAAATAGACATTTTAAAAGACTTTGAAGAAGGATACGCTGGCATTTTGCAATTGCCTAAAGAAGCACGTTTTGGAGTGTATATGGCTTACGTTTATTTCTTCAGACTATTCAAAAAAATAGAGCGAACTCCGGCTACTCAAATTATGAAGCAGCGCATTCGTATTCCTAATCAGCAGAAATATGCGTTGTTTGTAGGTAGTTTGGTTCGCCATCAATTCAATCTTCTTTGATCAAAATACTCAGCATCATAACGCTGCTCTTTTTGAGCTTTTATTCTTCAATCGCCACGGAAAAAGAAGAAATAAGAACGGCTTTTATTCAAGCTTCAACAAACGGAGATTTACGCGAATCGTTTCTCAATCGCGCTTCTACTTTTGATTCTAAAAGCCCGTTTCACCAAGCATATTTAGGTGCATCGAAGGCATTGATGGCAGAAATGCTATTTAACCCATATAGCAAGTATGTTCATTTTAAAGAAGGCACTTCGCTGATTGATCAAGCCATTTCGAAAGATGTTGAGAATGCCGAATTGCGATACATCCGATTTTTGATTCAATCAAAAAGCCCGTCTTTTCTGGGATACAACAGCCAACTAAAAGAAGACTATGCGCTAATAATTCAAGCTATAAACGCTTCGGAAACCGAAGAAAGCTGGATGATTTATTTCAAAAAATTCTTGGCCGAAAATCCAGATTTAGCCAAAAACCTATAGCCGATACCCATGGAAAAAGTAATCTTAGTTGACGAAAACGACCAAGCCATCGGCACCATGGAGAAAATGGAAGCTCACGAAAAGGCACTTTTACACAGAGCATTTTCTGTCTTCATTTTCAATTCAAAAAATGAAATGCTGATCCATCAGCGGGCATTTTCAAAATACCACTCGGGTGGATTATGGACAAATGCATGTTGCAGCCATCCGCGCGAAAACGAAACTACTGAGCAAGCAGCGCACCGTAGACTAGAAGAAGAAATGGGCTTTGATTGCGAAATCAACCATCAGTTCAGTTTTGTTTACAAAGCAGAACTTGACCAAGGATTAACCGAACACGAGTTTGACCATGTTTTTACTGGCATTTACGAAAGTGAAATAAAACCAAATCCTGAAGAGGTTGCTGCCTTTAAATACATAAGCATAAGCGATTTAAAAAAGGACTTAAGCGCTCACCCTGAGCAATATACAGAGTGGTTTAAAATAGCTTTCAAACAATTAGACCTGCAAAGCGTTTCTTAATCAGCTTACTCAAACATCACAAAAATTTACGCACATTTTGAAAGTAAAAGTTAGCCGAAAAGGACACTTTAACGCAGCACATCGACTTCATAATCCTAACTGGAGTGATGAAAAAAACCGCGAAGTTTTTGGAAACTGCAACAATGTAAATTACCACGGACACAACTATGTGATTTACGCCCATGTTATTGGCCCAATCGATGAAGAATCTGGCTATGTAATAGATCTAGGAGAATTAAAAGAAATAATAACGAACATAAAAATATAAAAAAATAAAAATATAAAAATTTTTAAATTTTTAAATACTTAATTGATCCTAAATATCTGTAGATTAAATAAAAAATC
>CAZWXC010000198.1:0-5393 GCA_964637935.1 uncultured Flavobacteriales bacterium
AATTCTGAGATGTCGGTTTGTGGGTCGGCCATAGCCAACTCACTCCCAATAAGCACCAAACTGTCCACAGTAGTGCCATTGGTGCGCATGCAACCCATCGTAAAATAGATGTTAGCTGGTTTTAAATGCGGATAAACAGCTTCCAATTTTTGGATACCGATGTTCAGTTCTTCTGCTAGTTGGTTTGCTTGAAGCGTGTTTGCGCGCAGCGATGCAAAGTAACGGGGATAATGATTGATCATTTGCACGTATTCTTGGGCGGTGTATTCACGCACTTCCCTTATTTTATCTAATCCAACCGTCCCTTTTTTAATATAAAGAGAATCAATCAATTGAATTTGTTTTAAGCTGTCTGATTCTTTTACTATTAAATCATAAGCCATCCAAAAGTTGTCAATATCTGTGGTGATTACCTTGGCTGGTTTTTCTTCAGTTGTTCGACATGAAGCCATGATTGCAATGACCAGGATGAACAATACTTTTTTCATGGGTTGGTGGTTTTGTAGTTAGCGGTTGGTGGTTTTGACAATAGAACAAGCTTAAGCAAATTAGACCGAAATTTTATAACCAAGGGTTGCATTAATTCACGGTTTTGAATCAGTGTACGATGTATTGCTCGCTGCTATAGAAACCTTGCTTTCTCTCTTTTCAATTCATATACATAACAAGAGGTTTCGTCAAATATTCTTTCTTCCACAAACTCGAATCCAAGCTTCTCATAGAACTTATGCGCTTTCGTGTTTGTCTTCAAAGGGTCAATCAATATTCCATCGGTAGATTGATCTTTAAAACATCTTTCTATGGCCAGTTCCATCATTTTTGTCCCGAAGCCTTTGTTTAAATGTTGCTCTTCGCCAATCCAAATATCGATGGCCTTTTTAGTCGGTTCAACCTTTCCCCAATAATGGGTTTCTTCTAAAAAAGGATCTATTATTTGCACAAAACCTATAGGTTCTCCGTCCAATTCAGCTATTAATTGTTCTCGCCAATTGGGATTGCGTTTCAGTTCGTTTTCCCATTTCCAATCATCATCAGGATCACAGTCGATCACGTGCTGCTTTGTATCCCAATATTTAACCAATTCAAGGTCGTTTATCGTTGCTGGTCTCAATGCTATCATTTTGATTTTGGATTCGATTTCTATTTTCAACTGGCAGAAGCCCTGTCAAAACCAACCGTTTCTCTGTAGAGTTGTGGCGATACTTCGGCATTCTTCTTGAAAAATCTACTAAAATAAAATTCATCATTGTAGCCTAACTCGTAGGCGATTTCTTTTACCGTTTTATTTGTTAAATACAAATCTCTTTTGGCTTCTATGATGATGCGTTCTGAGATTAAATCGGTGATGGTTTTATTGAAATGCGCTTTGGTTAAATGTGACAAAGCTTTTGGGGTAATTGACAGCATGGCCGCATAGTCGCTGGCCGTATGTTTTGTTCTGTAATGCGCCTCGATGTAGTTTTTTAGATTCTGCAAAATAAAAGGCTCTTGACTTGTTTCTTTTGTTTTTTGAAAGTCAAATTGTTGTTCTGTTTTTAGTCTTGACGCTGAAATCAACAGTATTTTCAAGTATGAAAACAACAGTTCATTTTGCGCTAAATCTGGCTTCTGCATTTCTGCTTCAAACTGGCTAATTATCATTTGAAAATTCACCTTTGCTTTCTTGTCTACATGAACAAAAGGATGACCGTATATATTATTGAATAATACGCCATTACAAGCAACTTCTTTGTGATGCTTGTGGATGCAAAAGAAATCAGGATGGAAATTTATTGTTATACCGCTTATTTCAGTCTCGTCTGTTAGTTTAAAAGGTTGGTAAGGTGAAAAAGAAAAAAGCATGTTCTCCTTGACCCTATAACTAGAAAAATCCACCTTCACTTTCCCTGTTCCGTGTTTCACCCAAATCAATGAGTAGTAGCTCAAGCGTTGTATTTGATCAAATGGATTCTCATTTTCAAAATAGCAAAGTTTGAAAGCAAGTTTACCCGTTTGGGGATTAACGAAAGTGAATTGATTGTCTTGTAGCATAGTTCAAAAATTAGCCCAGTCTTCTTTCAGTACTGTCAATCTTCATGTCATTAATACTTGCAAATCGCTTTTGCATCAGCCCATTTTCGTCAAACTCCCAAAGCTCTGTACCATAGGCTCTGTACCATTGGTCGTTTTCATCTTGATATTCATACTCAAATCTGACTGCCATTCTGTTTTCTCGAAATCCCCAAAGTTCTTTCTTTAGTTTATAATTCCTTTCCTTTTTCCATTTCTCGTTTAGAAATTCAACTATCTCTTCACGTCCGTTTATGAATTGGGTCCGGTTTCTCCATTCAGAATTTAATGTATATGCCTTCGATACTCTAACAGCATCTTTGCTATTCCAAGCATCTTCTGCTCGCTGCACTTTGGCGAGCGCAGTTTCTAAGGTAAAAGGTGGTAACGGATATCTTTTTTCTTGATTCATATTCTTCTTGATTTAACACTGATAAAAGGGAAAAAGGTGATCCTAACCTTCTTCCCTCTTACATGGTAGATTATAAGCTTTCTGCTATTGGAAAATCAACTGGAACTTTTGTTAGGTTGTGCAAATAGTTCATTGCCGTTTTATCACTTACTTGAAGAATTAAATCAACGAGGTTCTCTTTGGAATATCCATGAGCAAAAAAATCCTCGACATTTTTATCGCTTGCATTGCCCCGGTTTTTTGTAATATCCGCAGCCAATTTAACCAAGGCGTTCAATTTTGGATTCTCGCTTTTCCCTTTTCTGATATCCAACAATTGTTCATCATCAAACCCATTCATTTTTCCTAAAACAGTGTGTGCGCTTTGACAATAAATACACTCGTTTACTTGGCTGACAACAAGATTTACGGCCTCTTTTTCCTTATTCGACAATGAGGTTTTGGCGTTTTGATAGTCCAAATACTTTTTAAGACCATGATCAGAATAAGCTATGGTAGCATAAAGGTTGGGCACAAAACCCAACGCTCTATTTAACTGTTCAAAAATCTCCTGATTTGTAGATGAAACTTCACTCCTTGTTGGAACATTAAACTCCTTTTTAACTAATAAACTTTCCATTTTAAATTGTTTTGAAATTTGCTTGTCATTATTGACAACACAAAGGAGGCTTGTATTCTATCTGAATAAAATGGACGATTTTCCTGAATGGATGGACGATTTTCTCGCAAGCGATCAAATGACGCTCAACAGTTAAGTTAGGATAAAGCAGGGTTTCAAAAAGCTATTCTGTTAAACACAGAAAATCAAGCTAAGACAAACAGAATTGAAGTTAACGCTTTGCCCAGAGTTATTTCAGCAATGTAGTGTGAAGTTCCTATTTTTCACATTCACAATTTACATCCTCTAGTTCCAATGACTGGAGAATATTTATGTCATTAATTTCATTTGTGTCAAGGTCCGTTTTTATAATTCTTTCCATTTCCAATTCAATCTCCCAAATTGACGTGTCATTCATGGGTGTTTCATCATTTGAACCTAGGATGAAATACCTTTCTCCAAAGGCTTTATGAAATGAAAATGGTCTGTCTTCGATTTCAGACATTTCCATAATTATTGAGTCGCTTTTTAAGTTAAATACGGCAAACCCATTTAAGTCAGAACCATAAATTGTAAAGAGCATTTTAGAATCAGAGTCAATGAAATTTTCGCCACCGATAATATTAAATACCTGCCCCTGATCATTCACAATTATTGTTCTTCCATCATAGTCGCCATGTTTCGTAAATACTAAGTGATTCTCGATTCTTTTGGGTGTTGACGTGCCATAGTATCCACCAACTGCTTCAGACGTGAAGATTAAACTGTCTATTAGATTGTTGCCTTTTGAAATAACAAGTTTTGATTTGCAGCCGTCTTGTGAATTGTAATTTTTAATCTGTGTTAGAGTGATGTCTATGTCTTTTAAGTTGTATTTCTTATAAGATATCAATACATCTTTTTCATCTTGAGTTTGCACTTCAGTCTCTAATTGATTGGTGTAGATCTCAAGGTTCTTTTGTTCTTCAGGTTGTTTGCAAGAGAACAGGAGTAGAATAGATAAAATGAAGAGTGAATGTTTCATCGTGTTTTTAATTCACGTCAACGATCCCGCTAAAGTAAGGCGGGGTTTCAAAGTATGTTTCCTTTCAACCGTGAAAAAGTATTCTAAGGCCCCGGAAATATCGGTTTAGGAGTTGCCCCGAGTGAATTTTACGCTTGTTGGGCGATATGATTTTTTTCCTTTTTGATTCTTCGGACCATTTTTCAACTAAAAATTCTGAAAGACTTTCTAGCTTTAATAGTGCTAATTCGGATAAACGAATTTTCATGCTGATTTTCTTGAAAGACGTTCGTATACGTCAGACCATTCCTCTGATTGACCGCTTTCAATTTGTTGTCGACTTATTTTAATTTCTTCTTGTTCGTCAGCTGAAAGTTCAAGCCAAAAATCTGTACTGTCTCCCTTTAGAGCCGCATGCATCTTGCTTAAAAGCTCTTTTCTTTCAGAAGAAATAATTTCTTTCACAAGTTCAATTTTTAAAGCTTGAATGTCCATTTTTCAAAGTTTTCTCAAAAAAATTCACTTTGAATATTTTCTTTTCCATCTTGCCCAACAATTGTACACACGAACTTCCCTCCTTCCCTGTCATATCAATACGTTTACTGTCGTTCATGGATAAGCGAAATTGCTAAAACGGGCTAGTAGGTTTAGTTCACCTAACAAGCTTAAACAAATAGATTGGATCATTTTATTCGCAAGCGTGGTTTTAATGCACGGCTTTTGAACAGATGAACAATACACATTTCATTCTAGTAACAAGATTGAAATAACTCCTAAAACTCGTTGCGCAAGTTGTTCAAATTTCCCGCTATTCTTCTCGCCTGAATACTACATTTCTAGTAGTATCAGAAAAATATTGGTAAAACTTTAAAACTATCGTAGCGTCATCAATAAGCGTGATAGTGCAATCAAAAGGTGGCCAATTAGGGGCAGAACCATTGGCATGGATGCTGTCGTTGGTTCTCAAAAAAGAGTATTGCCCAACTCCTGGTTTGTAGCCTTCCATTTTAACCGAATGATCGCCATCGGCTACAAATTCAATAAACGTGCTAATCGTGTCTGATGAATACCATTTGCCAATGAGGTCATCAATTGCTATGCGTACATTTTCATTTGATTTTCTCACCACATTAGGATTGTCTTGCGCATCAGCAATAGCTGACAAACACAAGCAAATAACCATTCCAATACATGTTTTGGTAAATGCAATCATAAAACGGATCAAGTATATAGGTTTAAAGGTAGGTGCTTCCTATTCATATTTCATGAATTGTGCTTATAGTTAAACGATCATTAAACCTCTACCCTCTCACAATCTTCACAACTCGGCT
>CAZWXC010000199.1:0-5391 GCA_964637935.1 uncultured Flavobacteriales bacterium
CAACTCTGCGTTTGTAGTCTTTAAGCATGTGCGTTTCAGTGAGCAAACCAATGCTATTGTGCAAAGCCGTATAACCTGTGCTGTAGCGTGGTGTATCATAAAAACCTTGATAGCCTGAATCAGGCGAAGTGCCAAAAACATTTACATATGGAATCATTTCTTCATTGGCAGCACGCATTTTTTCTTCTAACGAGGGAATCATGGTTTGCTTTGTGAAATCTGAAAGGGCAGGAGTGAGCTTATCTGGATGCGAGAACAAATACGTCATGGTATATTGATAATCGGCACCATTGCTCACATGTGTTTCTAGGTAAATATCTGGATTCCAAGTCGTAAATAGAGCGTTGAATGCTTTTGCATTCTTACTATCACACTTGATGAAGTCACGGTTTAGGTCAAGATTTCTTGCGTTTCCACGAAAGCCATATTCTGTTGGTCCATTTTGATTGGCGCGTGTACAGCAATTTCTGTTAAGTGCACCACCCACATTATATATGGGTATGAAAAGAAAGATGGTGTTTTCATAGTTCGATTCAAAATCTGGATCGCTCAAAAGGTCTCTAGCAAATAGCATCGAAGCATCAATTCCGTCTGATTCACCTGGATGAATACCATTATTGATCAATACAATTGTTTTGCCTTTTTCGCGCAATTTTTGGGGTGAAAAATTCTTGCTTGGCGAAACCACTATTAAGTGCAACGGCAATCCAGCATCAGTTTCACCTATGGTTGCAATAGAAAGATAAGGTGAAGCTTTGTCAACTTTTTGCCACCAATCCATTACTTCATCATAGGTTGCGGTTTCCACAAAATCAGATTTTTCATACACTGTTTCAAAGTCTTTTGGGGCTAACGTGTGTTTGAAAGCGCTTACTAATAGCAAGGCTGCAAGCGCAATGTAGGTAGAACGTATATTGCTTTCAAATTGGTTACGGTCACATCAACACAAATCAATTGATGCTTGCAAATGGATTGTTTTTGAAATAATATTGACTCAATAAATTAAAACAACCACTATGAAAGCATTAAAAATTATTTTAGGCGTAGTATTCGCTCTAGTTCTTGTGATTATTGTTTTGGGCATGACGGGGCCAAAGCATGTGCACATTGAAAGATCTGTAGATATTGATGCTCCGGCAGATTTTGTCTTTAGCCATGCAAACACATTTGAAGCTATGCAAACTTGGAGCCCGTGGGCCGAATTAGACCCAGAGCAAGTAACAACAATCACAGGAGAAGATGGTGTTGTAGGCACAATCTATGAATGGGAAGGAAACGATCAAGTTGGTAAAGGCGAGCAAATTATTAAGGAAGTAACAGCAAACAAGATTGTTACAGATCTTCATTTTATTGAACCATTTGAAGGAATGTCAGAGGCTACCTTTACCGTTGAGTCTGCAGAAAATGGATCAAAAGCAACTTGGGCTTACGATGAAGAAACTAACTTCATGAGCAGAGTGATGTATACTTTTATAAATATGGATGAAATGCTTGGTTCAGATTTTCAAAAAGGTATGGATAAATTAAAATCCATTGTTGAATCTGCAAAAGCAGATAAGAAGGTTTTCAACGGTATGGAAATTATGACCGAAGAACTTTCACCAAAAACTTATTTGGGATTGAGAGAAGTAGTTTCTTGGGCTGATATGAGCGAATGGTTTGCTCAAAAATTCGGAATTATTTATCCTGCTGCAGCTAAAGCTGGCATTGAGCCAACAGGTGCGCCTTCTGCCATATATTATGTTTGGGACGAGGCCAATCAGCAAGCAGATGTAATGGCTTGTATGCCTGCGGCCGAAGGTTCTTCACTCGACAATATGAGCGCTGAAACGGTAGCTGGTAAAGCTCTTGTAATTGAATATTTTGGCAGCTACGAGGGTTCAGCTGCTGCGCACGAAGCTATGGAAGCATATATGCAATGGCATGGTGTTGATTATGGCGGACTTGCTATTGAAGAATACATTACAGACCCAATGAACGAGCCTGACACAGCCAAGTGGCACACAAGAATTATGTATACTGTGAAATAATAGTTGAACTAAATTTCAAAGCCTTCTCAACAGAGAAGGCTTTTTTTATCTGTGAAAACAATCTTTCTTATGTCCATTATATTCATTCACAATCGTATGAGGATAATCAGATTTTGCTAAGGAATTAAGAGCCTTACCTTTGTGCCAATTATTAAAAGCCAAAACAATAGGCATCATTAGAAGTTTTATACTAGTATGAAAACGATTGAACAAAACGATCAGGTAACCTTACACTACACCGGAACACTTAGCACTGGCGAGCAGTTTGACTCTTCAGTTGGTAAAGAACCATTAACCTTTGAAGTAGGTGGTGGACAGGTAATTCCTGGTTTTGAAACAGCCGTAGTAGGTATGAAAGTTGACGAATCAAAGAAGTTTACTATCCCTTCAGATCAAGCTTATGGCGAGATGAATGAAGAGTTGATTTACAAAATCGATCGAAATACCATTCCAGATACTATTCAACCGGAAGCAGGCATGCGCCTTGTTTCTAACTTAGAAGATGGAAGACAAATTCCAGTTACGATAACTGACGTAACACCAGAAACCATTACTTTAGACGCCAATCATCCACTCGCAGGCAAAGACCTTACGTTCGACATTAAGATAGTAGGCGTTAATTAATCATTTTTAGTTCAATTTTAATTTATCAATTTGATAGCTACAGCACCTCGATTTAATAGAAGAAGTCAGCAAGACTTTTCTAGGATGCTTAAAAAACGTGTAAACGCGTATTTTGACGAGCGCAACATTAAGAGAACTGGCGATTGGAGAATAGCTCCAAAAGCCATTGCGGTTTTCGGTATGTATTTCGGACCATATTTATTGTTCCTTTTCGCTGATCTTACTCCAGTGCAGTTTTTTCTTTGCTGGGTAATAATGGGTGTTGGAGTGGCAGGAATTGGCCTAGGAATCATGCACGAAGCAAACCACGGTTCGCTTACTGGTCAGCCATGGCTCAACAAGCTCTTTGGATATTCGTTAAACCTCATTGGTGGTAACTCGCTTTCGTGGAGGATTCAGCACAATGTGTTGCACCACAGTTTTACCAATGTTCATGGTATTGACGAAGATCTTGAAGGTGGACACATCATGCGTTTTACACCAAAAGAACCTTGGAAAAAACATCACCGTTTGCAGCACATTTACGCTTGGGCTTTGTATTCGTTAATGACCTTTAGCTGGGTTTTGTTGAAAGATTTCAAGCGATTGAAGAAGTACAACGACCTTGGCTTGGTTAAAATGCAAAACACGACTTACGCCAAAGCATTCATGACCATTGCAGTAAGCAAAGTGATTTACTTGACTTACATCATTGCCATTCCATTGATCGTTGGCTATTCTGTTGGTGCAGTATTACTTGGTTTTGTTTTCATGCACTTGATCGCTGGCTTGTTGTTGGCAATGATTTTTCAACCAGCACACGTAATTGAGTCGCACGAGTTTCATCATGCTACTGATGCAGAAATCAATCAGAGTTATGAGAGTCATCAATTGAATACGACCAGCAATTTTGCACCAAACAATAAACTATTGACATGGTATTGCGGTGGATTGAATTATCAGATTGAACATCACATTTTCCCAAGTATCTCACACGTTCATTATCCAGAAATATCTAAGATAGTGCGCGCAACAGCAGAAGAATTCGGTTTGCCATATCGCAGCGCAGGTTCTTTCAGAGATGCATTGAGAATTCACCAAAGAACCATGAAGAAACTAGGAACACCAGAATTCGTTTAGGTTTTTTGAACAAGTATAAAAAAGGAGCGGCTTCACTTGAAGTCGCTCCTTTTTTTTAAGATTATTTGCTCAAAGCCTTGATCACACGATCTTGGTTAATCAGAATGTCTCTGAAGAGCACATGGGGAAATTCTTGGTATTTGGAGGTTTTGAAAGCTTCGAATATGTTCGAAAGAGTAGAAGCAGTAATAAGTGATAAATTCATTTCTGTGTCCATTTCACAATCATAGATGAAATCATCGCTGAACTCTGGAGCGACTAAAATGATTTTCACAATTCTGAGATTATTTTTGAGCGCCAAGTTTTGATAAGATTTAAGCTGTCTTGAAACAGAACTAAACTTGTTGTAGCCTTTCTCTTTGATCGTTTTACATTCCACTATAATCACTTCATTATTATTGAGGTTGAGAAGGATATCCATCATATCCTTAGCAGTATTCAATTGATTTTTGAATTTGTCATCTACATTGAACCCCAATCCTTTAAATATCGTTTTGGTCAATTCTTCAAACTTAAGCCCAAGCTCACTTTCTTTGATCTGAATGCCGTTGTCTTTAAGTGTATTCAAGTTTCTGAAACCAACATTCTCATAATTCTCAAGATATAGATTTTCAACATCCTTATAATGTTCCAGAATATTTTGAATATCATCACCTCTTTGTTTAACGCCATTGTCTTTGATAAACTTGGATAGGTCTTCCTTTGATATTAGATCTAAAATATCTCTCGGCTTGATATTATAATCCAGCAAATAATCAGCGATCAAAACGAATTCATCTTGAAGTTCGAAATGTGCTCGAAGTTGATTATTGAGTTTGGGAAGTGATGTGTTTAATTCAGTAAGTAACTTGTCGAAGCCGTCAATCGAAATACCAACTTTTTCATCTTTCTCAACATTGTCAAAGTGTTCAATTAGGCTTTGAATTTTATCTTCTAAAGTGCTCCCTCTTAAGCTATTTAGATTAAGACCTTTTTCGCAAAGTTCATTGAGTGTTTTCTTCTTTTCCGTGAGTGTTATACCCTCCTTATAAATTCCCTCTGAAAGCAAGCTTGTAAAGGATACACCTTCTTTTATAATTTCTTCAATTTTCTGAGCTAGACTAAGCTTTCTGTCTATGTTGTGCTTTCTAGCAATTTGATTTATAATTGGTTCTCTCAATAATTTCAGTGTCCTTCGATAGAATTTCTCTGCAACTTCTTTTTCGCGCACCCTTCTGAGCAATCTAACCATTTCATCAGCGATGAAAATTGTATTGTCCTTTTTTGAATAGAGCACTACACCAATATTTTTCAATAGATTGATGACCTCTTGAATGTCAAGTTTTTTAATGGGTAAAATGGAATAATTGATAAGCTTAACTTCCTCTTGAGATAATCCAAGTTCACGAGATAGGGTCAGAATAATGGAAAGTTCATCAGATGTGATTTTTGCATCTCTATTATTGCCGAAATCATTATGATAGGCGGTGTGAAGGCATTTTTTATAAATCCGATAATCGCGTCTTCTTTCGGCTGAAATCTCAGACTTTTCATCATCCATTTCTTTGGTCAACGCTTTAATTTTTAGGTTAAGGTTTTTAATCTCATCTTCATATAACCTAGAAAACCAATCTTGTTT
>CAZWXC010000200.1:0-5384 GCA_964637935.1 uncultured Flavobacteriales bacterium
GACTAGAGTGGGTGAGTGTAGATTGGCGACCAATGATTGAAATGAAATTTGATCAACGCGCTGGCGCTAAAGAGAATGAGTTGATTAACGTGGAAGAAGTCATTGCCATTAAAGGCTTAAAGGCCCAAGGTAACAGAATTGCCAAGCACAAAATCAAAACCATTGAAACACTGGATCCGCTTCCATATGAAGAAGTTGAAGAAATAGAAGAGGACGATCCAGATGATGAAATGGATGATTCTGATGAAAGTCTAGAAGTTGATGAGGCTTCAAGTGATGAAAAGAAAGAAACACCTGAAGCTGCTAAACCAGTTCAAAAAATAGAATTGCCAGCAAAGGAGAAACCTGAAACAACTAGCGAAAGTGTAGAAGCTGAAACTCCAAAACCAGAAAAAGAGAACACCGATTCTGCTGAAAGTGGCCCAAAAAAGCCGAAGCTAGTAATCAAAGCAAAAAAGGATAATGACGAGGATTCTTTTGGAGCTGGAAGCCAGATTACTCTTGAACTATAATAACCATGGCCAACATTTGGCCGTCTTACATGATTGTATGAAAAACTTAATCTTCGCAACCATGCTTTTTGCATCTGTTGCTGCAAATGCTCAAAACTATAATATGGAGTTTTTGGGTAAAAAGACATTCGGTCAAGAGTTAAATGACATTTGGGGATATACAGATGAAGAAGGCAATGAATATGCCTTGGTTGGAAAAACATATGGTTTCGGAATAGTTGATATTACAGATGGCACTATTCTGAATGAAGTATT
Organism: uncultured Flavobacteriales bacterium; assembly: GCA_964637935.1. GTDB lineage: Bacteria > Bacteroidota > Bacteroidia > Flavobacteriales_G > Salibacteraceae > SHAN690. The sequence goes on from CAZWXC010000200.1 coordinate 768, forward strand.
TAGTGTTTATGATGATTTCACTACTTGGCGAGATATTAAAACATGGAATAATCATGCTTACATTACCTGTGAGTGCAGCTCTGGTTTATTGATCGTAGACATGACACCTCTTCCGCAAAACACTAATTTAAGTTATACTTATTGGCAAAGTGGTGATTCGTTTGAGTTTAGCAGTGCACACAACCTTTTTATTGACGAAAATGGTATAGCATACATCTTTGGTGCGAACGTGCAAAAAGGTGGCGCCATTATGCTTGATCTCACTCAAGATCCAATGAATCCGGTGGAGCTGGGCATTTATGACAACGAATACCTTCATGATGGAGTAGTACGTGGCGATACGCTTTGGGGCGGAGCAGTGTATGTAGGAGATGTAAATGTGGTTGATGTTTCAGATAAAGCAAATCCTGTATTGCTTTCTTCATGGAAAACCCCAAATGCTTTCACACATAACATGTGGTTTTATGATGACAAGAAAAACATATTCACTACAGACGAAGTAGTAAATGGAAGTATTGCCAGTTATGATGTGAGTAATATTTATAATCCAAAAGAAATTGACATTTGGCAACCTCAGGATACTGGGATTATCCCGCACAACACGCACTTTATCAACGACTTTTTGGTTACATCACATTATACCATTGGTATTAATATCATAGATGTGAAAAGACCAAACAACATGATTGAAACTGGGCGTTATGATACGTCACCAAGCTATAATTACGAAGGTTTTCATGGTTGTTGGGGAGCTTATCCTTGGCTTCCATCAGGTAAGATACTGGCTACCGATATCGAAACTGGTTTATACGTTTTCGAGCCGACTTATGTGCGTGGTTGTTACTTAGAAGGTGCCGTTACTGATCAACATACTGGTACACCAATCTTCTTTCCTACCATTGAAATTATTGAAGATAGCAGCAGTATTACAGGTTCATTAACTGGGAAATACGCTACAGCAACGCTTAATGCGGGTACTTATACAGTTAAGGTAAGTGCAGATGGCTACTATTCAAAGACGATTACTGGTGTGCAACTTCAAAATGGTGAGCTTACGCTGTTGGATGTGCAGTTGAGTAACTGGCCATTGAATGTGGATGAATTATCTACCGAAGAAATTCAAGTGATTCCAAATCCAGCACATGATGTGATCACCATTTATTCCACACAACAAATGTCTTCTGTTCGAATATTTTCCATAACCGGTCAAGTTATGTTTGAAAATATGACGATCACATCAAATGATGGTTATACATTAAAAATAGGAGATTATCCACGTGGTGTATACTTAATTGAAGTGATTTTTGGAGGTAAGAAAATGATTTCCAAATTTATAGCTCAATAATTCCACTGTTTTAGTTCCTCAATTCGAAGAATTGAATCCTTGTCATTCGCAACAAAAAATGACTAGTTCTAGCTATTGACAACAAGTTCGCGAAAGCCTAACCTTGAATATTAAGGATTGAGAATTAATATTTAGTGCATTATGGATGTTAGGCAATCAATAGACTATGAGGTATTTGTTCGCAGGGCTCACAAATGTGGTCGTCTAGAAATAGAGCAAGCAAATGCAGAACTTTACAGAAAATTGGAGACATTAGAGATGATGTCAATGCTTGGGATGAAATCAGAAGAAGACTATTCAGGTCAGCTTTCTAAAATAAAAAATTACGTAGCAGAAGCGCTTTATAAAGGAATAGAGCGTATAGAACAACCGATCAACAATCATAGCATTCCTGCGCTTATTGAATGTATTAGTAAGCTTAAAAGAGCCAGAAATAGTAAGGACGTCACCAAAATAATCAAGTTAGGTCTTTCTGTTTTTGCAGAAGAAGGAGTTTTGATCTAGTTTTTGTCAACCAATAATTGCACACTTTCGCTGCATGAATTGGGATGTATTTACAGTTTTAGATTTACTCGGGACACTAGCTTTCGCAGTTTCTGGAGCCTCGTTAGCCATTAAAAAAGAATTTGATGTTTTCGGTGTTTACGTTTTGGCTTTTGTCACCTCCATTGGTGGCGGTACTGTGAGAGATATCCTAATAGGAAACACTCCAGTAGAATGGATGAGCAACAATGCTATTATCATCACTATTGTAATAGGAGCTAGTCTTACGCTCATCTTCAATCCAATCATTTCTAAACTCAATTTCTTCGTTTATTTATTTGATGCCATGGGTTTAGGCCTATTTACGATGGCAGGCATTCAGAAGGCGCTAGAACTTGAGTTCAGCATTTTTATCAGTATTGCACTAGGTACTATTTCGGCCACTTTTGGCGGTTTAATCAGAGATATTATTACTGGAGAAAAACCAATGCTACTCACACGTAAAGAGATTTACGCACTGGCTGGTGCAAGTGGTGGAATTCTCTATTTTGTTTGGCGACATCTTGGGTTACCAGAAGAAGTCAATGTACCTCTAACCATCATCACCGTGTTTTTAATCAGACACTTAACGCATCATTTTAAGGTGGCCTTGCCTTCGGTTGACGAAAATGGTAAATGGAAGTTCAAAGAGCATTAAATCAAAAAAGGCCGAGCACATTGTACTCGGCCAGTGTTTTTGTAAAATAAGTTGCGCTTAGTTAAAAACGCTCCTCAAGAATTCTGTCATTTTAGCCCAAGAGGCTTTATCGGCTTCTTCATTATAAGCCAATGGCAATTCAAATTTTTGTCCCATTTCTGTTGCTGCAGGATTTGTGAATGCATGCACAGCACCAGGATAGTTTACAAATTCCATTTTGGCACCAGCTGCAGCCATTTCGGCTTTGAAAGCTTCAATAGCGTCAGCTCCTACAAATGGATCAGCTTCACCATTCATTACTAATAATTTAGCTTGCACGGCACCAGACTCGGCTGGTTGCACAGCTCCTAAACTTCCGTGAAAACTTGCCACTGCATCTAAATCGGTACCTAGACGAGCCATATTCAACACAATACCACCACCGAAGCAATAACCGATGGCTGCTGTTTTTTCAGCATCCACCATTAGATTAGCGTTTAAAGTTGCTATTGCAGCATTAAAACGATCTTTTGCTCCGTCAAAGTTCTGCATTACCGCACCTGAAAACTTCATCGCATCATCTGGATGTTCTGCCTGTTTTCCTTCGCCATACATATCCACAGCCAATGCAACATATCCTAGCTCTGCTAATTTCATGGCGCTGCGTCTTGAATGCTCATTGTGACCCCACCATTCATGCACAACCAGCACTCCAGGTCGCTTTTCTGTGGACGAAGCGTCATAAGCAATGTATCCTTTCATGATAACGCCATCTGCTTCGTATGTAATTTCTTCTCCTTTAATTTCGGGTGTTTTTACTTCAACAACCGTTTCTGAAATAGGAGTTTCATCTGTCTTTTTCTCGTTAGAACAAGAAATGACTGCCAACGCAAGTGCAATTAGTAATAATGGTTTTTGCATGATTTTGTTTTTATCTGTCGTTCAAACCGAAAATAATCTTGATTGTTCCTAACAACCTAAATTCTATTGGTGGATGATATTTTAAAATTTTATGCTCAGTTTTCTGTTTAACTGAGTATGTACACCTTCGTTATATAAAACAATGTTGCGAAATGCTTTTTTATAAGGGCAGAAACCAACACATTTATCATGAGTAAGGGCATTTGGATGTGCTATGTCCATACCTTTGCAACTTCGCTAATGCATTGAATGAAAATACTTCTTAATGTTTGGAATCGTCTGTCTTTAAATGGATTAGAAAAGGGTGCAGCTGAAAGTTATTTTCAAGAAATAGTTTTTCTGAATAGATATATTCTCACCATTGGCTTAGTTATTTTAGCTTATGTTCCTTTCAACATTCTAATTCTCGGTTTCTCATTTCTCTTTACCATTAGTCTATACTTGGCAACGCTTGTATTCGTGATGCTATTGGTTAGGTTTAAATTATATGTTTTGGCCAGAGCACATTTCATTCTTCTGACCAACTTATTCGTGTTTATGCTAGTGTTAGAAAGTGGTGGACTTTTGGATGGTCAGCTATTTTTCATTCCTATTTCTCTGCTCGGAATTATACTTTTTAAAAGATCTGTTTGGTTTATTTATGGTTCAATATTGCTTTCAATTTTACTGTACTACAGTTCCATTTGGATTGCAGAGGTGCAAGGACCTATGATATCATTTGATGAATCTAAAATTCAGATGATCAAAGGCATTTCTAATTTGGCGGCCTTTCTTTTTTCGATAGCATTACTTTTTAGTGTAAGACATGTTACCAGAGAACGAAACAAGATTTTAAAACAACAGACTGAAGTTATTAGTATTAAAAGCAGAGAACTTAACGAAAGCATAAGATATGCAAAGAGGCTACAAAATGCACTAAGACCAGACTTGAAAGAACTGAATAAGTATATCAGTGGATTTAGTTTATTGTATAAACCAAAAGACGAGGTTAGTGGCGATTTTGCCATGTTAAAAGAAATCGATGAAACCTCTGTTTGGGTTACTACAGCTGATGGAACAGGGCATGGAGTGCCAGGGGCGTTGGTATCTTTTGTTTGTGCTTCAGTTTTAAACAGAACTTTGGATAAAATGCAAGACGCGAGTTGTTCGCAGGTATTGGATCGAATTGCGAGGGAGATAGAAGGAGTTTTTA
>CAZWXC010000201.1:0-5379 GCA_964637935.1 uncultured Flavobacteriales bacterium
AGTATTGCTTTAGCGCTGAATACTTAGGATAGTTAATCATTACTGCTCGGTGTGGGCCACTGAAAACGAACAAACTTCCAGCTGCAGCCGCATCTGCTCTACCCAACTTCACTGCATCCTTCATGTGCTCTAAGCTTCCAGCACCGCCACAGGCGATCAAGGGGACCATTACCAACTTCGAAACGCTTTCTATGAGATCGAGGTCATAACCTTGCATCATCCCGTCCTTCGGAATAGCGTTAATCATGATTTCACCAACCCCCATTTGCTCCAAATTTCTAATGTGTTCTGAGAGACTAACTTTTTGCTTTTTAAGCCCACCATGACTCTTAAGCTGGACTTTACCAAACAGACTTCTATCAACATCAACGGATCCTACAATACTTTGGCTTCCGAATTTTTGTGCGGCTTGCTCAACCATTCTAGGATTGGTGAAAGTGAGCGTGTTTACAACCACTTTTTCAACTCCTGTGTAAAACAAACGATCAATTTGATCAAGCGTGTAGATTCCACCACCATAAGCAAACGGAATAAAAGCTTCAGAGGCAATCTCTGCAATTAACTCAAAATTTGGTTCTTGCCTTTTCTTGCCTGCACCGATGTCGAGAAAGATCAATTCATCGACCTCTTTTTCATTAAAAATTCTGACCGCGTTAATGGGATCACCAACGTATTTTGGTTTAGCGAATTGTTTGGTTTTCACCAACCCTTGTCCATCTAGTAATAACACGGGAATAATTCTGGTTGATAGCATGCGTTAAAGGCTTACGAAGTTTTTAAGCAAACGCATTCCGAAACGATGGCTCTTCTCCGGGTGAAATTGCACGCCAAAAACATTTTTTCGAGCGATTCCCGTGGCGAATTCAGTGCCATAGTGCGTTTTGCAAAGGATGTGTTCATCCTGCGCAGGTGAAGCAAAAAAGCTGTGAACAAAATAAAACCTTAAGTCAGTTTCTTCATCTAATCCATTTAGTAAGGGATGTTCTTTAGTCCATTCAATTTCATTCCAACCCATGTGCGGAATCTTCAATTTTTTCTCCTCAAATGTGAATTTCTTCACTTTCCCTGGTATTAATCCCAAGCCTGACATACTTCCTTCTTCGCTGCTCTCCATTAACATTTGCATACCCAAACAGATTCCCAGTATTGGTGTTCCGCTTTCGGCCTTTTCAAGCAGTGTTTTCCGAAGTCCCAAATTTTCGAGCTTTTTCATGGCATGATCAAAAGCTCCAACACCTGGCAAAATGATCTTTTCCGCCATCGCAATAACATTATTATCGGAGGTTATAACAGACTGAGTATTCAGCTTGCGTAGCATATTCTGCACTGAACCTACATTGCTCAGTCCTATGTCAACAATTGTAATCATCACTTAAAACTTGATATATGGCTTCTGGCATTAGTTTCTGCATTTAATTTATCTAACCAAAAGTGCCTTATCGCTGAACGCATGTTTTTAGTTTGATCTGGAGACAACGCTAAGTAATCATTGACCTTTTCTAAAACCTCTTCAAAACTTGGGTTTTGACTTAAAAGATAGCCTGTTTTGGAATTTACAATTTCACTCACTCCTCCCACATCAGTTGCAATTACGGGAATCCCAAAGGAAAGCGCTTCCATGATCACAACAGGCAAGCCTTCAGTGCTGCTCAAGTGAATGAATAAATCGATCTTGTTATCCCGATAAAATTCTAAAATCAATCTATTCTCCTTGTGACCGTGGAAATGAACTTCAATATTCTCAGGCTTGCTCTCAGTCATCTGTTTTAATGAATCCATCAACTCACCGTCACCTATGTGATTCCATACTATTCGATATTGACTTTTTAAGTTAGCCAAAGTGCTAAGAAACTCAAAAATCAAGTCAACACGCTTTAAACCAATCACGCTTGAGCACGAAACAAATCGAATTGTGTTAGATTCGTCTGAATGCTCTGACTTAAAATCATGCGGAACTGACCCTAGATATCTTGTAACAAACTTGTCTTTATACTTTGGAAATTGATCTTGTAAATACCTCTTACCTGCCTCAGAAACACAAAACACCTTATCAAGGTTTGCTAGTGTTTGTTCACGATAATAAAGATTCAATTTACTGCGTTCAATATAAACGTCAGCTCCGTGAGCACGTGTTATTAACTTAAAATTACGTTTAGGTATTTGAGCTAAAGCGGAAGTTTCATTTCTGAACCAAAAAGTGTAGCATACAATATCTTGGTTTGGCAGTTTAGAAATAATATTTCCTAGAACCTTGCTTTGACACTTAATCCTTCCAATCAAAATAGCGAGATCAACGCAAGTTTTGATACTAAAGTTATTGTTGAGTGACCTTAGAAGTTCAATATAGTATGATCTTAAGGTCAATCCTTTCAATATCAAGACCAATTTATGCTTTTTGGCCAAGCGTTTATTCTCGGTAGCATAGCGTAAATCCAAAACGCAGTTATCGGGCAACTCTACCAATTTACCGCCCACTGCAGATGGAATAACAACCGTAGTATCGAAAAATGACGAAAAGGAATTAACTTCAGCAGCAAGAAAAGTTTCTTCTTTTCCTAAATCGAATGGATAAGATAAAGTTAAGAATATGCATGTCTTTAAACCAAATGAGGTTGAATTCGGCATGCTATTTAAATTGTTCAAATCTGTATAAATAAGGTGTCTACTTTTGGTGCAAATTTATCATCATCAAGCTAATGAAATTTAAACAACAGATTATAGATATTTTGGAAAGTAGGGAGATTCTGAATTCAACAAATGTTGAAATACATCAGGATAATCCGAAATTAATAGACAGATTATCACTTCTGAAATCTATTTGCACGAATAAGAAAGTGATTCATGTAGGTTGTTGCAGTCACTTAACCATGATTGATAAAAAAATTGCCGAAGGCAAGTGGCTTCATGGAATTCTAACTGACATTTCTGAAAATTGTGTAGGAATAGACATTGAAAAGCCATCCCTAAGCTATGTACATGATAAACTAGGATACAAAAATGTATTTTACTGCAACGTTATCACTGATCCAGTAATTCCCCAGATAAAAGAAAAACACTGGGATTACATGGTATTGGGTGAAATACTCGAACATACAAGTAATCCTGAGTCGTTTATTAGGTCAATAAATGAAAAATATGGAGCATATGTTGATCAAATAATTATAACTGTTCCAAATGCATTTTCTCACATTAATATAGCTTATGCTAATGAGAATATTGAAATTATAAACACCGACCACCGATACTGGTTTACACCCTTCACCTTGGCGAAAATTTCGATTGATGCTGGTTTTGAAGTTGACAGTTTTTATTTGGTCGATTCAACTTCCAAAAAAACTGGATGGAAAAAGAAGATAAAGATATTTCCATTTTTTATGCACCAACTGACAGCAGCAAAACTTAAACTGAAGCCATTATTACGCGAGACGTTAGTTATGATATTGAATTTTAAAAACTAACTGGTCTAGACTTAAGGAGTAAATATCTGTTCTTCAAATAATCGTAAAAATTTTCGTTTTGATTTGGTATTAATACCTTATGTGATTTAACATCGAGTAGATCATATCGGTGAAGTTCGACATACTTTTTGAGCACTTTGTTAACCAAGGCTATCTCGAATTCTGATATATCACTTCTCCATTGCCCCTCATTGATGTCCCCGATACCAGCAATAGTTTTCTCTCTTGTACTATTGCCGCCCCAATGTGTCCCTTGGACAGTAGGATTTAACATTAAATCCGAAAAATTGACATCAATATGATTTGCAACAATCCTCATCCAACGTGCTGGATCTTGGAGCAAATCTTCATATCTAACTATCAAATATCTTGATCCAATTGTTTGACTATTCTGACTGGCCAGAACGAAGGAATCAGAAATGATATTAATAGATTTTTCAGGTCTTGATTTATTGAATATTTTTTTATGGTATCGTCTTAAACTTACAAGATTCGAATATGGGTTCCTGACTAAATGTATAAATTTTGCATTTGGAAAAAATACCGATAATCTTTTGGCATACAAATGATTGTCTGTGCTCTTTTCTATAATATGCTCAATTATCTCTGGCTTTGATTTTAATGATTGACATATCAAATCGAAATAAAGTTTAAGTATTTCATCATCTTTCTTCTCTGATATCAGAGGCTCGGAAAGAATTTTCTCAAGTGTTCTTTTGTCAAATAAATCAAACCCATAGTTACCTCCGTAATTTGAATCTTTCTGTTCGTTGTTCAGCAAAATCCAACTCCTAGTATTTTCTTGAAACTGAGACTGATCCCAACCATTTAGGACACCTGTTACCTTAAATGGATGAGTCTCAATTGGTATTACAACAGTATTTGGTATTGAATAATCCAACAAGCTCCGGAGAAAAGACGAGCCCGATTTATGTGCACCTAAAATAAACGTGTAATTCACCTGTTTAAATTAATCATTATCTCTTTATCGACTTCCATTGTAAGCTTTAAAAGCCAATAAACAATTAAACTTATGAGAAGTGCAAGAGATATTGAGACGAATAAAACTGATTCTAAAAACCCAATCTTATTTAGTAACAAAGCATACATAATTGGTGGTATTAGAGTTCGAACAATTCCAACGTAAAAAAACTGCTTATTCTTGTTAAGTAATTGCGGGATAGTTGACAAAGGTCTTGAAGCAAACTTGAATATTATGAAAGGAGAAATATTGGCAGCGACTGCTCCGGCTTTAGACCACTCAATCCCAAATACCAGAGAAAAGATCTCATCACTAAAAGTGACAATTGGTGTGAAAAGCAGTAATGAAGATGCTATTCCTACAATAAATATCTTTAGTGAAAATGGAAATATTCTCTGTCGGTTGTTTCTTAACTCAATTACTTTTTGAAAGTAAACCTTTCCAACTTGCGTTGAAATCAAGGTAATGGGTTTTTGGACAATGGCGAGTGTAAATGCATAGAGTCCAACTTCTTCAATAGTCAAATAATGATTAAAAATCCACAACACCGCAGCCACGCTAATTGTATCAAAAAAGCCTTGCCAAGTAGTGTATTTTGCAAAGTCTATATATCGCATAATCAATTTTTTCGCAGACTTAACTGATGGAAAAAACGACATCATTCGCTCTACCTTAAACAGCTGATATACGAATACGAACAAAGATGTCAATTGACCGATCAACGTGCCCAAAATCAATCCTACTTGCAAAAATTTTAGTATGCCAAGTGCCAATTTTGAGAAGGCCGTTCCAAGTGACATCCCAACTTGACGAATAGTTAATGTTTTGAATTGCTTTTCCCTCAAAAACCAGCCGGCCATGGCGTTGTACCAGCCACCCGCAATAACAAAAATTGGAATGAGATAAAACATCCAGCCTGCAGACTCTAGATTAAGAGCA
>CAZWXC010000202.1:0-5375 GCA_964637935.1 uncultured Flavobacteriales bacterium
TGGTGGGCCAAAGTCTTTAAGCCGAAAGCTCACTACGAAGCGATGCGGCCAAGACAGCAGCGGATATCCTTTTGAAGAAAAGCTTTAGCGGAGTTGGTTTTAAGAAAGCGACCGAAGGAAGCTCTTTTTAAAACCATTACGAAGCTTAGCTTTTTGAGAAAAGATAGCAGCGCATGGCTTGAATTGCCGCCCACAAAAAAACCCTTCACCAACTTGTGGCAAAGGGCTTTGTAATTTGTATTTGACCTTATGGCCTATTTCAAATATCTGAAATCGTGCTTGTTTTCAATTTTTTGAAGTGCATTGAAAATCAAACGAATAACGTTTTCTACATCATCGCGGTGCACCATTTCTACGGTGGTGTGCATGTAGCGAAGTGGCAAACTGATCAGCGCGCTTGCTACACCGCCCGCTCCGAAGGCAAATGCATCGGTGTCTGTTCCGGTAGAGCGGCTTGCGGCCATTCGCTGGAACGGAATATTGTTATCGCTTGCTGCGCCAATCACCAATTTAAGCAAGTTGTTTTGCACCGCAGGTCCGTAGCTCAAAACGGGTCCATCGCCTGATTTGAAATCACCATGCTCAAGCTTCTTGATCATTGGCGTGTTGGTATCATGACACACATCGGTAACAATAGCCACGTTCGGCTTCAAGCGCTCCACAATCATTTCGGCACCACGCAAACCAATTTCTTCTTGCACTGAATTAACGATGTAAAGTCCGAATGGAAGTTCAGTTTTGCTCTCTTTCAACAGGCGCGCAACTTCGGCAATCATAAAACCGCCCATTCGGTTGTCTAACGCGCGACCTACAAAATGATCTTTGTTTAGGATCATGAATTCGTCAGGATAAGTGATCACGCAACCTACGTGCACGCCCATTTCTTCAACTGCAGCTTTTGAACGAGCGCCACAATCCAAGAAAATGTTCTCCACTTTAGGCGTTTCTTCTTTGCCATTGTGGCGTGTATGAATTGCTGGCCAACCAAATACTGCTGGCACCGTGCCTTTATCGGTATGAATGAGCACACGCTTTGATGGTGCTATTTGATGATCAGAACCGCCATTGCGCTTTACATAAATAAAGCCGTCATCGCTGATGTAATGCACAAACCAAGAAATTTCGTCAGCATGGGCTTCAATCACCACTTTGTATTCGGCCTTTGGATTTACAATGCCCACCACTGTACCGTAGGTATCAACGATATAGTCGTCAATGTATGGCTTTAAATATTCTAACCAGATTTTTTGTCCTTCGCTTTCAAAACCCGTTGGTGAAGCGTTATTCAAGTATTTTTCAAGAAACTTGATTGATTTGTCGGTAAGCACTTTTTTAGGCGTTGCTTCTGCCTTTTTGGTTTTATCTGTTTTCGCCATTTCGAATGTTGTTTTATGAATCAAAATCCGAATGTAAAAACATTGTTTAAGCTGCACGAAACATTATCACTTTTTTGTCATTGACAGGCGAAAACAATAGTTGAAAAAGTAAATAATGCAAATTGGCTGGCTTTGAAAGCCAGAATGATGAAACCAAAACTTAGCACATCAAAAACATAAAATTTGGTGCGTTGTTACCTTAAACATCACACATTTGCACACATGTTTACCACAGGACGCATCATATTCGCATCGCTTTTTGCAGCAGGTTTTATTGGCTACCTAATTTGGGCTTATGCCAAAGATGCTAAACTGCAAAAACGCTACTACAAAGGCACGGGCTACATTCTATTGATCTTGATCGGAATTTGGTTGGCCTTTTATGGCTTCGTAAAGTTGACCTAGTTTATTTCTATTGCTAGAACCGCGCGCATTTTTTTGCGTATCATAGCGCAATGAAAGGTACCTATCACTTTCTTTTTATTGCCTTTTTCACGATTGCTTTAAGTTCAGGTTGCTCTAATAATGCAGAGAAGCATGAATCTGTAGCAGCAATTGACACATTGCCTGCGCGCGACTTACCCGAAATTTTAGCAAATAAAAAATTAGTAGCGCTTACAGAGTTTAGCAGCTACAACTACTTTATTTACAAAGGCGTGCCCATGGGATTCGATTATGAATTGTTGGAGCGCTTTGCGAAGCATTTGGATGTAGAATTGAGCGTGGTTGTGGTAAATGATATGGACAATATTATGGACAAGCTTAGAGCGCAAGAAGGTGATTTGATAGCCGCAAATTTTACCATTACGAAAGAGCGAGCTGAAGCCATTTCGTTTTCAAAATCGGTGATGGAAACGCGTCAGGTTTTGGTGCAGCGATTACCCGAAAAACATTGGACGCTTAGCGCGAAAGAGCTTGACAAAGCGCTGATCAGAAAACCCAATCAGCTCATAGGAAAAACGATACACACCAGAAAAGGGAGTTCTTTTTATCCGAGATTGCTGCACTTGATGGAAGAAGTGGGCGACTCTATTCATATAAAATTGGAAGCCGATTTAGGAACCGAACAACTAATAGAAAAAGTAGCTACAGGCGAATTTGACTATACCGTAATGGATGAAAACATTGCGCTGCTGAACAAAAGCTACTACCCAAATATTGACATAAAAACGGCCTTGAGTTTGACACAGCGCATAGCGTGGGCCACAAGACTAAAATCGCCTATGTTGCTAGACACGCTAAACGCATGGCTAACACAGTTTAAAAAAACGAATGAGTTTGCGGTGATTTACATGAAGTATTTCAAAGCGCGCACGCAGCACAAAGAGCGTGTTTTAAGTGAATACAGCTCGTTGGGTGGCGATAAAATTTCACCTTTTGATGATTTGATTAAAGAAGAAAGCAAGCGCTTGGATTGGGATTGGAAACTATTGGCAGCCGTGATTTATGAAGAATCAAAATTTGTGGCTGATGCCGAATCTTGGACGGGCGCAGGCGGATTGATGCAATTGATTCCAGAAACTGCCGAGCGTTTTGGTGCAGACAGCATTGCAGATCCGGTACAAAACATTCATGCTGGTGTAGGATTTTTGAAAACGCTAGAAGAATATTGGTCTGAAGAAATTCCAGATAGTAATGAACGGGTGCCGTTTGTATTAGCATCATACAACGTTGGCCTTGGCCACATGCTTGACGCAGTAAGACTGACCGAAAAATACGGTTCTAATAAATTTGATTGGGACGAAGTACAAGTCTATTTAGCTCTTAAAGCCGATCCTGAATACTACAAAGACGAAGTGGTGAAACACGGTTACTGCCGTGGTGCCGAACCAGTTAACTACGTGAAAGATATTCTCACCTTGTGGAGTCATTACCAAAATGCAGTTAGCAATTAATTGCTACTTTTTCTTTGTCTTGTCGCCTTTTCCACCATTCATCCAAGAAGGAGCTTCGCCTTCTTTCAACTTTAGCTTTTCTTTTTTGTCCTTTGCTTCGCCAGGAAAAAAGTAGCGAAAATCTACGGTTAAGTAATTTCCAGAAAGATCAATTGTAGCGATAGGACTTGAACCTGCACCTACTTTTTGAGATAATTCTGCTCTGTAAATAGATTGAAATGGTCTGTGATAAGAGCCTCCTAAATAGAAGGATCCTTTTTCCTTTGTTCTGAATTCCCAACCAATATTGGTAATCAATCCTGCATTAATCCAGCGTCTTCTGTTACCAAAAAACTCGAAATTATCATCATTGGTGTTGTAAACATTGCTCGGAAACATATCGAATGATAAGCCGAAACCTGCGTCCATAAATATTTGATCGTCAAGCTTTACATACACCAAACCCATCAACGGAATTTCGTAACCCGTTATACTAAGTGAAACGGTATCTCTGAGTTGTGTAGCGCCATTTGCAGCGTATGCTGCAAAATTTCTGTGCACATAGCTTATTCCGGTTTCAACAGAAAGCCAGTTTTTAAAATCGTGACGCACTACTCCACCAAAAGAATAACCTAGCTTTTGATCTACAGAATAAGTAGCATCATTAACCACTGTTTCTGAAGATCCAGTTCTGAAAAGGTTGCTTGGTATAATGGGTTTGAATTGTACACCGAAGTAGGTCAATCCTTCTTGCGCTTTGACAAAGCCCATGCAAAAAATGAAGAATGTTACCAAGAGTGATTTCATAGGTTCAAATTTGACAAAATGAATTGAATAAGAAATAGTAAATGAGAATGCGGTTATTCTCAACAACATTTTGGCTACGAAACAATTGCGCCAATGATCGCTAAAAGCAGAATGCTAATCGAAACGACAATAATTAACCAACGCACTGGAGCAGAAGCAATAAACTTATCACGACCTTTACCCATAGCAAGGTAATTGAGCCGATCTACTTGCTTTTCGTGTCGTTTTGAAACACCAAAATAATGTGGTTTCTTTTCGTGTTCTTCATCTATCTGAGCTTCAAACTCAATATCAGCATCTACCAATAATTCTGTAAAATATTCTGCCTGCTCTTTTTTATAAAAGCGATAAACGGCTTTTTGAATATTGGTTGGATGATTGAGCTTGTTGGTAAAATTGAACTGCTCTTCTAAATCTATCATATCACACGAATTCGCTGTCCAATAATCAAATACTCATTTCGTCTTATACCGTTCAGCTCAGCCAGCTTGTAGGTAGTTGTACCATAGGTTTTGGCAATTTCATAAAGCGTATCGCTTTTTCTCACAATATGAATCATGAGTCCTTTCGGATAAGCCAAGTAGCCGTTTGCAGTGCGCTTAAGCATCAAGGTATCATTCACCAATGCTTTCTCTTTAAATGAAATAAAACTCAAAGGATTGATTGGTTTCCCTTTAAATCTTACCTCAAAATGCAAGTGACTTCCTGTGCTATGTCCAGAGCTTCCGCCCAAACCAATGACTTGGCCACTGGTAACGGCATCGCCTTCTTTCACCTTAAATCGATGCAAATGTGCATACGTAGTTTCGAGTCCATTGTAATGACGCACCACCACTACTCTACCAAAACCACCATAAGTTCTTGCTACCCGCACTACGCCTGGAAAAATCGTTTTCACAGGATCCCAAACTTCTAAATCCACGTCAATACCATTGTGGTTGCGGCCATCTCGCCAACCAAACTTCGAGGTAATTACATTGTCTACAGGTAAAGAAAATTCACCAAGCAACTCATTTCCAATAAGCAAAAGAGAAAGCGAAGTATCTTCTTTGCCCAAGTTTACATCATAGGGATTTGGGTTAGTATTCACCCATTCAGGATAAAAATGCTGGCAAGGGATCGGTTCTAAAGAGTCAGCAACAAACAAATCTTTTGGAATCACTACCGGAATTTCTTCTGGGCGATTCATAATAAAGATATTGATCTGATTTATTAATGCATAAGGAATCTCGTCTGCTTCAAACAAAGAGTCAATATAGAGTGTAAGCTCATCGTCTGTTTTGTTTTTTAAAGACAAATAGAGATTAAGGTAATTGCA